>JACQOC010000124.1 GCA_016202785.1 Candidatus Aenigmatarchaeota archaeon | reverse complement strand
GGTCAGCGTTTACGTGCCGGCTGACTATGAGCTCAACAAGACCGTCGCCCAGCTGCGCAGCGAGCAGTCCACTTCCCAGAACATAAAGTCGAAGACCGTCAAGAAGAACGTCACGGCCGCCCTGGAGCGCATACTGCAGCAGCTGAAGCTGTACACCAAAACGCCGCCCAACGGCCTGGCGCTGTTCGCGGGCAACGTGTCGGAGAAGGAAGGCGTGACCGACATCCAGGTGTATGCGGTCGAGCCGATGGAGCCGCTGAAGACCAAACTATACCACTGCGGCCAGGAATTCATCCTCGACCCGCTCGGCGAGATGGTGCGGGAGAAGGAGATATACGGCTTGCTGGTGTTCGACAAGTCGGAAGCCAACATCGGCCTGATCAAGGGCAAGCACGTGGAGAACGTAAAGCACCTTGAGTCCATCGTGCCGGGCAAGACGCGCAAGGGCGGCCAGAGCGCGCACCGCTTCGAAAGAGTGCGGGAAAACCTGCTGGCCGACTTCCTGAAAAAGATTGCGGAGGTGGCCATCGCAACCTACCGCGGCATGCCTGACCTGCGTGGGATCGTGGTTGCCGGCCCCGGGCCGACCAAAGAAGACTTCATGAAGGACGAGTACCTGCCGACCGACGTCCGCAACAAGGTGATCGGCATCGTTGACACTTCATATACCGGCGAATATGGCCTGAAGGAGGCGATGGAGCGGGCCGAGCACCTGATAGCCGAGGCCAGCATCGTCAAGGAGAAGAAGCTGATGGACCGGTTCTTCGAGCAGCTGGGCGGCGGCGGCCTTGCGGTGTACGGCATGGACGGCGTGAAGAAAGCGATAGCTGCCGGCAACCTTGACATCCTGCTGGTGTCGGAAGCGTTCAACTTCTATGACACCATTTTTGGCTGCGAATGCGGCAACACCGTGCAGAAGATTGCCGAAAAAGGCGTCATCCAGAAATGCGACAAATGCGGCCGCGACATGGTCGGCCGGGAGCGGAAGGATATCCTTACCCCGGTCGTGCTAGCAGCTGAGCAGATCGGCACCAGGGTGGAGCAGATATCGACCGGCACGGAAAAGGGCCGGCAGCTGCTGGCCTTGGGCGGCATCGGCGGCCTATTGCGCTACCGCATGGAATGACCAGAGTAGAATAAATAGCTTGGCGCCAATTCCTGACATGATACGTGCCGTCCTGTTCGACCTCGAAGGGCCGATTGCAAGCATTACCGAGGACAAGCTGGCCCTCGGCCTGGCGGAAAAGCAGGCCGCTTTCCTGGCCGAGATGGAGCTCCAGACCGATCCCAAGCGCCTGTACCGCGAGACCCTTGACATACTTCAGGACATCGAGCTCAAATCCGCCAAAGACGACCCGAAGGCCAACACCGTTCTGTTCTTCTGGCAGAGCCTGCTGCGCAAGCACTATGCGGTGCGGGAAGAGAAGATAGCGTTGGCCATGGCCAAGAAAACCATCGACGCCGTCATAGCCATTTCGCGGCCGCATAGCGACGTGCTCCCGGCGCTGAAGCTGCTGCGCGACAGTGGAGTGAAGTTAGCGGTCATCGACCCGATGGAGAAGGAGTACATAAGCAGCTACCTGGCAGCCCATCGGCTGGACAAGTTTTTTGACGTTTCGGTGTCAGGCAGTGAAGTTACGTTAGTGTACCCGGCGCCCGACCTGCTTGCGCATGCAGCAAACCTGCTTGGCATACCGGCCGGCCAATGCTTAACGGTCAGCAACAAGCCGGAATGCCTGGAAGGCGCCAGGAAGGCCGGCATGGCCACCTGCTGGGTCGAACGGGGCAGAAACGAATTCCTGCGCGGCAAAGCTGACTTCCAGCACAAGAACCTAGAGCGGTTGGCAGAACTAGTGAAGGCCGAGTAGTTATTGCTCGCCTTCTTTCTTCTTCAGCATCTTGATGGTGTCAGACAATGAGCGTAACGTCTGCAGCATCGGCGTCAAGCTGTCCTTCATCGCCTTCTCAATGCTTTCCATCTTGCCGGACATTTCGTTTATTGACTCGCGGTAGGTGCCGATGCTGTTCTTTATCTCCTCTATCTCGTTCTTCTCCACGCCCTTGAGCTGGCTGATGGCGCCGTCCATGGAATCCATGCGCGTGGCCATCTGGCTGAGCCTGGCGTTGAGGTCGGCAATGGTCTTCTCGAAGGCGCGCCACTTGTCTTGGACGATGGCTTCAGTAACTTCTTCCAGCTCCCTGCGGTTGAGGCTGCCCTTCGGCTCATGCCGCAAGCTGATGTCCTCCCGCTCGTGCTGGCCGAACGGCGGCGGCGGCTTGAAGTTGATGGACGGCAATTCGGGCAGGTCTGGGCCCCGTTTGCGCTCGTCGCCGAAGGAAAATTCGTCCTCCTCTTCCAGCATCTGCCTTCGGTATTCCATCGGCCGGAACGGCTGACCAGGCAATGGCCGCTCAAACGGATCCTGGCGCGTTGGCTGCTGCTGCGGCAACGGCCGGGTAGGTGCGGCAGCAGTCTTGACCGCCTGCTTGATGGCCATGTCCACTTCCAGCGGGCTGTAGCCTTCCTCGCGCATCGATTTTATGATTTCAATCTCGGACATGCCCTGGGAGGAAAGCGATGAAACGCGCTCCGGTGCTGGCAGCCGGAAGCCTTGTTTCTCTTTTTTGCCGCCAAAAAAAGGTATTTTCACCATAAACTGATAATGTATTGGCGTTTTTTTGTTATAAAGCTTTAAGCCGCTCTGCTATCCAGGTCAACTCCGCTCCCGCTCTTCGATGATGCCTTCCAGCTCCTCTTTGGTGATGAAGCTTGACTTCAGCGGGTTGTAGATGTCAACCTTCTCCTCCAGCTCCTTCACCTGGGTCAGTGTTGCCATTTTCTTCATCTGTTTTATAACCTCGGCTACCAGTTTTTCCAGCCGTTCCATCCGTTCGGCCTGCTGGCCTAACTGAGAAGTAACGTCGTGGATTGCTGTGTCTATGTCCTTACGCTGCTTAAGCAGCGTTTCCTCCATGGAATCGATGCGCTCGGCAAAATTCTCCACCCGCTTTTCCAGGTCGCGCAGCCTTCTGTTGTCGGAATTGGTGCGCTCCACCAGTTCGGTGATGATCGCCTTCAGCGTCATCTTCTGGTCCGGCATGCTTAGTATTTGTTCGCCGTGCATAATATTGCCATCCGCCTGGGAGCGGACAGCTTAATAGCAATCCAGCCAAATATTAGGCGGCATGGTCTGTGAATACGATTACGACGAGAACACGATGAAGGTCCGGGTCAAGTGCCTGGGCTGCCTGTACGGCTCTTCCATCGAGGATTACAGCATGTGCATGGCCACCACCATCGACAAGCTGCTGGAGGTCAAGAAGTTCTCCAGCGTGGTGCTGGCTAGAGACCGGGAATACGAATACGACTACAACCAGACGCGCATGCTGGCGGAAATAGCGCAGATCATCGAGGACGTGGTGCGCGAGAACAATTTCTCCTACACGCGCTTCGCCACCCCGTCATTCAAGCAATTCTATCCGGAGTGGGCGGTGCGTTTCAATTACATCGTCTTCGACCTGATGCTGAAGGATCCCATCGGGGCGTTCGTCGAACTGAAAAGGGAGATTAGGCGCGTTGCAGCCAAAGAGGAAAGGGCCAGCGGCATCGCCAAAAGCAACCTGCGCGATTTCCGCGAGAGCGTGCTGGAAAACCTGGAAAAAAGGTTGGCCAAGACCCAGCTGATTACCAAGGCCAAACCCAGCCCGTTTGGCTACCATATAGGGGACAGAAGCCTGTACCGCCAGTTGTTCATGGCTAGCATAAGGCCGAACTTCATGTTCACCCGCTACATGACCACGCCGCCGGAAGGCGGGGAAAGCGTGGACCGCTACAAGGTAGGGGATGTTCAGATCGAGATTTTCAAGTCGCAGGCATCGGCCGAATACACCTATTTTGCCTTGCCGCCGGAATTCAAGCTGTCGGAGGAAAAATACCTGGTGCTGGACGCCGCCCGAAGATATATGGCGTCGCACAAGCCGACCACCGAGGAGTTCGTGCGCTCGGAACGGATCAGGGAAATATTTTTCAACACTGGCAAGGACATTCTGCGCGAAGTGGCGGGCAAGATGTCGATCTACCTGTCCGGCAACGACATCGAGCAGCTGGCCACCATCCTTACCCGTTACACTGCCGGCTACGGTGTGCTGGAAATACTTCTGGCCGACGAGCGCATACAAGACTTGTACATCAACTCCCCCATCGAGAACCAGCCCATCCTCATCTTCCACCAGGATTTTGAGGAGTGCAGAACCAATCTCATCCCGACCAAGGAGGATGCGGAAGCCTGGGCGACAAGGCTTAGGATACAGTCGGCCCGGCCGCTGGATGAGGCAAATCCCGTGCTCGACGTCGACATTGCGGTTCCGGGCGGTAAGGCCAGGTTTGCGGTCATCACCAAGAGCCTGTCGCCGGAAGGCCTGGGCTTCGCGATCAGGCGGCACCGTTACAAGCCCTGGACCCTGCCGCTGTTCGTCAAGTCCCGGTACATGACGCCGTTGGCTGCCGGCCTGTTATCCTTCCTGATCGACGGCTCGGCCAGCGTGCTGATGGGCGGCGGGAGAGGTTCCGGCAAGTCCAGCCTGCTGGCGGCCATGATGCTAGAACTGTTGCCCAAGACCAGGATAGTAGTGATACAGGACACGCTGGAACTGCCGCTGGAAGAACTGGAGAAGCTCGACTACAACATCGAGAGCCTGAAATCCCGTTCCGTAATAACCAAGGTGGAGACGGAAATGCCGGCCGATGAGGCGCTGCGCACCTCCCTTAGGCTGGGCGATTCCGCGCTGATTGTGGGTGAGATACGAAGCTTGGAAGCAAAAGCGCTCTGGGAAGCGATGCGTATCGGCGCCCTCTCCAATGTGGTGGCCGGCACCATCCACGGCGAGAGCGCTTACGGCATATTCGACCGCGTGGTCAACGATCTGGACGTGCCGCTCACCAGCTTCAAGGCGACTGACATCGTGTCAGTGTCGAAAATGCTGCGCTCGGCCGACGGCCTGCACCGCTTCCGGCGCATGACTGAAATCACCGAGGTAAAGAAACGCTGGGATACCGACCCGATCAAGGAAGGGGCGTTCGTCAATCTGATGGAGTATTCAAGCAAGGACGACGTGTTAAAACCGACGCCCACTCTTATCAACGGCGAAAGCGAGGTCATCAACCGCATTGCCAGCTATGTCAAGGAATGGTCCGGCAACTGGGAAGCGGTTTGGGACAACATCAACCTTAGGGCCCAGATGAAGCAGACCATGGTCGAATATGCTGAGCAGTTGGGCAAGCCGGACCTGCTGGAAGCGTGGTGGGTGACCAGGGCTAATTCGCAGTTCCATCTGATTTCAGAGGTGGTCCGGCAGGAAACGGGGGCAGCAGACGCGAAACGTGTCTATGACAGCTGGCTCAACTGGCTGAAGCACGCAAGCCAGGAGCAAACCTAGCGCAGCAGTTCCTGCAATTCTGCAGCACTCACCAGCCTATTGAATGTGGCATTGCCGGCCACCAATGACGGCGTTGCGGTTATGTTGTACGTTTCCTTGACTGCCTTGACCACCGGTTCATCCAGGCCAGCGTCAATGGTGAAGATCGCAAGGTTGGCCACATTGCCTCTTGCCAAGTCTAACTCTTCTCCCTGCCGGATGCAATCCGGACATTGCCTTGAATAGAAGAAAATGACCGGTACGGTTTCGCTGCCGCATTTTTCCTTGGTGATCTTGGACAGCAGCCAGACGCGCAGCGAGATCAACATGTAGTCTTTCTTCACTTGCTCGTATTGCTGGTCCAGCGTGGTTTCGTTCACATAGACTTCAAGCTTGCGTGGCAGCCGTTCCAGGAAAAAGCCGAGGTCGTCCTGGATTTTGGTTATGTCGGACCGCAAGAACTGGCAGCCGAGCGGCCCTTCGTTGGAGGAGAGGTAAAGCTGCTCCATCTGGATGTTCTCCAGGCTTTGCCGCATTTTCGCCAAATCGTTTTGCATGGCCGCTAGCGTGCTTTTGGTCTGGCTTTCCATGGCCTTCTGCATGTAGAAGCCGGTGATGATGCCGATGACGTATATTATTGCAGTCAGCAGGCCAGCTGCTACTATCAGGCGTTTGCGCTTCATGAGGAGATTGGAGATTGCGGCAATTTATTGCTTTCGCGCCGGCTGCAAGCCTTAAATCCGAAGCGCCAATACCAATGATGGAACCGATATTCATCGCTGCCGGCGTGCTACTCCTGCCGTTGTTCCTGGTGCTGTCGGCTTTCCTGCTGCTGAGCGTGACTGCTTTGTTTCGGCAGCGGGATTTTGCCTGGAGCGGCAGGAAGGTTTCGGTAGTCATACCGGCTTACAATGAGGCTGAAGGCATTGCCGACTGCATAAGCTCGGTATTGTCTTCCGGCTATCCCAGGCAGCTGCTGGAAGTCATAGTGGTGGACGACGGCTCTGATGATGCTACGGCCGCCATTGCGAGAAAAATGGGCGCGCGTGTGATAATGGCTAAGCACGCTGGCAAGGCCAGCGCGCTGAACAAAGGGATAACGGCCGCCAAACACGAGCTGATATTGACACTAGATGCTGACACGGTAGTCGGCAAGCGATTCATCTACAGGATAACGGCCCCGTTTTCCGACCCAAACATCGATGCGGTCAGCGGAGCCGCCAAGGTGCGCAACCAGACTGGTGTGCTAGGCGTTTTCCAGGGCTTAGAGTACATGCTTAACAGCTTCGTCATCCAGGGTATCGCTTCGTCAGCCGGCAAGGCGATGGGCTTTTGGGGCAGCATAGCTTGCTACCGAGCCAGTTCGCTGAAAAAAGCTAGGGGTTTCCGGCCGACCTATGCGGAGGACTTCGACCTGGCAATAAGGATGCAGAAGCTGGGCATGAAAACGGCCATCGAAAGCCGGGCCGTGGGTTACACCAGGGCGCCGGAAAGCGTTTCCAGCTTGGTTCGGCAACGGTCCAGGTGGTGGCACGGCATTGCCCAGTCCACGTTCGGCAACCGGGAAGTTTTCCTGGCCAGGCATGGCATTGCGCTGGCCGCCATCTTTGCCGTGCATGCCTTCTGGTTCGCTTACTCTTTACTATCTTTACCGCTGTTCGCCTACATGGTCGCATACTGGCTGGGCCCCAATGCCGCCAGCCTGGCCGACCTGGCTTTTTACCTGTTCCGCTGGCTCAGCCTGGCCGGGCCGCTGTATGCGATCTATATGCTGCCCCAGTGGGGGATAAACCTGACCATCTTCGGCATCCTGTCGGGAATAATATCGGCTATCACCATGGCCCTGGCCCTCGCCTATTTCCGCGAGTTGGATGCAAAGAAACTGCTGGCGCTGGTGTTCTATTTCCCCTACACCATAATTGTCAATTTTGGCACCATGCTCGGCTTCATCGGTTTCCTCTTTGACCGGCGAGGGGCGTTCCGCTAGCCATGGATCTTGCTGAGCTGCAGCTGATCGTAGATGAGGTGGTAAAGCCGTTGTTCAACGACGCCAGCGCGGTGATTTTCAACGCCACGCTGGTCTTGGCAACCTTCCTTTCCGTCCTGTTCCTGTTCATCGCCTTCGAAGGGCTGTTTTCCGACGGCCGGCAACGAACCAAGAAGGGGACATTCAGGCCGTTCGTGACCGTCCAGATACCGACCTACAATGAGCCGGTTGCGCTGCGCTGCGCGGTTGCATGTCTGAAGCTTGATTATCCAAAAGATCGCGTTGAAATCCTGATTGGCGACGACAGCACCGACCAGCAGGTTTCGGGCATGATCACTGCCTTTGCCCGTAAGCATGCCGGCAAGGTGCGTGTCATCCGGAGAAAAACCAACGCCGGCTACAAGGCTGGCAACCTGAACAACCTGCTGCGCCACTCCAAGGGCGAGGTAGTCGTGGTGTTCGACTCTGACTTCGTGCCGGCACGGGACTTCCTCAAGAAGGCGGTGCAGCCCTTTGCCGACGAAAAGATAGCGTGCGTGCAGTCGCGCTGGGATTTCATCAACGCCGACCAAAACCTGGTGTCCAAGCTGGCCTCGACCATCCTCATCGTTTACCACCACCTGACCATGCCGCTGGTGAACAGGTATGGCATGTCATTCATCTGCGGTTCAGCCGAAGCGGTGCGCAAGTCTGTACTACTGGAACTTGGCGGCTGGCAAAATGGCAGCCTGACCGAAGACACGGAATTCAGCCTGCGCGTCATGCAGAGCGGGTATCGGAGCGTATATCTTGCCGACCTGAAGACCAAGGGCGAAGTGCCGTTCACCTTCCGCGGCTTCAAGCGGCAGCAGATGCGCTGGGCCTACGGCACGACCAAAGCTTTCATGGACCATGCCGGCATGCTGGTGAGCGGCAAGTTCAGCTTCACGCAGAAGTTCTACCTCGCGTTCATCCTGCTGGGCTATGTCAGCGCGCCAGTCCTTGCTCTGCTGTTCATCAGCGGGACGGTAAACTTCATCACCACGCCTGCTGCGCCAATCGACGTCGCTAAATTCCTGTCATCGCTGGGGAAGAACATGCTGCTGACATCCGGTTTCATCGTGGCAAGCACCGTCGCTTTGGCCAAGTCCAGGCGCCTGCACATGTTCTTGCCGGCGTTCCTTTCCAGCCTCACCGTCGGCATCATCGTGTCCTTTTCCATCGCCAACGCCTTCTTCAAGGCCGTGTTGAAGCGGCCGATGGAGTGGTACATGATCCAGAAGCAGGGTAATGAAACTGCCAGGCTGCACCGCGACCTTGCATAACGCGCCTATAAAAAGCGCAGCGTATTATTGATATCGCGTGATGTCATGGCTGGCCGCAAGCGGACTGAAGGGAAATTTTATCTGACCACACCTATTTACTACGTTAACGACCTGCCGCACATCGGCCATTCCTACACCACCATCGTTGCCGACATTATTGCAAGATGGCAGCGCCAGGCCGGCAAGGACGTTTATTATCTCACCGGCCTCGACGAGAATTCGGTCAACACGGTGAAGGGAGCGGCCAAATACGGCTATACTGATATCCAGGCATACACGGACATGATGGCCGCCAAATGGATGGCGGCTTGGCAGGCGCTGGGCATACAGTACGATGGCTTTATCCGCACCACTGAAACCAGGCATATGGAAGTGGTGGAGAAGTTCTTTGCCGCAGTTTACAAGAACGGCGACATCTACAAGGGCAAGTATGAAGGCCTGTACTGCGAAAATTGCGAAGCGTTTTTGGTGCCAGCTGATCTGGCCGACGGTAAGTGCGCGCTGCACAAGAAGGAGCCAAAAATGTTGGCCGAGGAAAATTATTTCTTCCGGCTGTCCAAGTACCAGCAGCAACTGCTGCGCCACCTGGAAGAGCATCCGGATTTTGTCATGCCGAAGGAAAGGCGGAACGAGGTGCTGAGTTTCGTCCGCTCCGGCCTCAAGGACATCAGCATCTCCAGGCCCAACATCGACTGGGGAATACGGCTGCCGGCCGACAAAAGCCATGTCATCTGGGTATGGTTTGACGCGCTCATCAACTATATCTCAGGGGCTCCAGACTACTGGCCGGCCGACCTGCACCTGATGGGCAAAGACATTATTCGCTTCCATTGCGTGATCTGGCCATGCATGCTGATGGCCGCAGGTTATGAGCTGCCGAAACGAGTGTTCGCGCACGGCTTCTTCACCATCGACGGCCAGAAGATGTCCAAGACTTTGGGCAACGTCATCGATCCCGTTGAACTAGCCAAGAAATACCCGATTGACGCCATACGTTATTACCTGGTGCGGGAGATACCGTTCGGCGAGGACGGCGATTTCTCCGAGACGATGCTCAAGCAACGGATAAATGGCGAGCTGGTCAGCGATTTGGGCAACCTGGTCTATCGGGTATTGACCCTGGCCGAGAAGTTCGACGGCAGCGTAGAAGGCAAGGCCGAGCTGGACGCGCATCTCGATATCCGCAAGATCGACGGCCACATCGAGCGGCTGGAGATGAACCGGGCGCTTGATGCGATCTGGTCCTTCATCCGGGTCACCAACCGCTACATCAACGACAAAAAACCATGGAAGCTTTCCGGCCCGGAGCTTTCCCACGTGCTGTACAACCTGCTCGAGTCGCTGCGCGTCTGCTCCATACTGCTCTACCCGTTCCTGCCGACTACCGCGGAAAGCATTTCGGCCCAGCTGGACCTGGAGCTTGGCACGTTCAAGGATTTAAAGTTCGGCGCCTTCAAAGGAAGGATAAGAAAGGGCCGGCATTTGTTCGAGCCGATGAAATAAACCATGAAAAGCTACGAGGAGCTGCTGAAGCAGGGCCTGGAAAAGGTGCCGGTGAAGCTGAAGGAAAAAAGCCGGTTTGAAATGCCTCGGGCAAGCGTAGCCCGCGCCGGCCAGTGGACCTTCATCAATAATTTCTTCGAAGTGTCAGAAGCGCTGCGCCGCGACCCCAAGCACCTGCAAAAATATCTGCTCAAGGAACTGGCCACCAAGGGCGAGGTGCAGAACAAGCGGCTGTCAGTGCTGGGCAATTTTCCGGAAGAGCTGGTGAACCGCAAGGTCGAGCAGTACATCAAAATGTATGTCCTCTGCCCGGAATGCGGCAAGCCGGATTCCAGGCTGACAAAAGACGGGGAATTCACTTTCTTGGTGTGCGAGGCGTGCGGCGCGCGCCACCCAGTCGCTGATTGATTTTTCCGGCAGTGCCGATGAGCGTGCCGTCGGTCAGGAATATTTCCGCACGTTCCAGGTCGGCGTGCTTCATCAAAGGTGATGTTTGCGCCTCCATTTTTATGCCTCGGCTGCCCACCAACTCGTTGAAGGCCGGCATGACCAGCATGCTGATTTCTTGCTGGCAGCGGTAACGGCGCCGAAACGATCCATTCAAGCGGGCAAGCACCCACGCCGGCTCGCGCCAGCGGTGACCCAGGCTGTCAATTATGTCCAGCTCCGGATGCACATGGCCGGTTATGATCATCTCCGCATTCCGGCAGGAATGCGCCGGCCAGGCTTGGCCGTGCAGCAGGTAATACCTTCCCAGCAGGAAGCCTTCCGGCTTGCCGACCTGCACGTTCCCCGCCACTTTTCCTATGGCGCCGTCATGGTTGCCCGGGATTATTTCTATGTCATAGCCGTCCAGCAGCCGGAAAAATTCCGGAATCTCGCGCATCTCGTGGTAGCTGATGCCGGTAACATGGTGCTTGACGTCGCCCAGGATGATGAGCTTGGCCGCTTTGGTTGACTGCAACATGTCCAGCACCTTTCCGGCCAGATAACGTGTGCGGCTCGGCATCCTTATGCCGGCCTCCCGGAACTCTTTTTCGATGCCGAGATGCAAGTCGGCAATCACCAGCGCTTTGCCTAGCAAGATGGCCGGCTTACCTTCCACCATTTTCAGCTGCTGCGTGGCCATGCCCTTATTTCCTTAGCATTTGCTGAGCCAATTTAAGCGTTGCCTGACAGTCTTAATATGGCAGCCGAGCATGAATACGGCACGGTCATATCGACCATCGACAGCCCGACCACCCGCAAATTCTCGTTTGTGATCGCAAAAAGCGCCAAGGTACGGCGCGGACAGTTCGTGCAGATAGGCACGGAAGACGGCAGCATGATCGGACGGGTTGCGGACATCCGTAAGACTAACCGCTATTTCCTCAACCCGGAATCGGTGAACAATGTGGAGCTGTCCAAGCCGATGCATGAAGCCTATCCGACCTGGGAATGGGAATACCTGGTGGCTGATGCCATACCGCTTGGCGTCCATGACGGCGAAGGCTTCTCGGAATCGCTGTTTCCCCCTTCTCCGGGCGACAAGGTTGTCGAGCCGGAGGCCGGCATCGTGGAAAAGTTCTTCGGCATCGATCCAAGGGGCATTGAGATCGGCAGCATCAGGCACCATGACATCAAGGTCAAGTTGAACATGGACCGGCTGCTGCAAAAGCACCTTGCCATCCTGGCCATCTCCGGCGCTGGGAAATCGTATCTAGCAGGCGCCATCATCGAAGAATTGTTGGACCGGCAGCCGGACAGCAGCATGGCCGTCATCGTTCTGGACACGCACGGCGAATACACGGCTTTCGCCGACGACCCGAAATATGCGGCCAAGGTCAAGACCTTCGCCTCCCATGAGATTCAGATCGGAACGCCCAACTTATCCCAGTATGAAATCGGCGAATTTGCCCAGCTCACTACGCCCCAGATCAGGGAACTGGCCAGGGCGATGAAGGGCATGGGCCGCAACTACGGCATGGCCGAGCTGATGGCCAGAATCGAGAACGACAAGCACATGAACGTCAAGACGAAAGATACGCTGCTGTCCGCGCTTGACGAGTTGCACCGGCTCGGGATCTTCGGGGTGAGCGATTACCCCACTTTGGACGACATGGCACAGCTGGGACGGCTTGCGGTAATAGACCTGTCCGAGACCATCGGCATCAAGAAGAAGCAGATTTTGGTCGCGTACCTGGCGCGCAAGCTGTTCGAGTCGCGGCGCAACGGCGTCATCCCGCCGTTCCTGCTGCTGGTCGAGGAGGCGCACCAGTTCGTGCCGGAGAAAACCAGGCAGGAACGGGCCTTGTCCCGGGGCATCTTGCAGACCATCGCCCGGGAAGGCCGCAAGTTCCATGCCTGCCTGTGCCTGGTTTCGCAGCGGCCGGTGCACCTTTCCACCACCATCCTTTCCCAATGCAACAGCAACATCATATTGCGCGTCACCAACCCCTACGACCTGCAACACATCGGCCAAAGCTCGGAGGGCATCTCCAAGGACGTGCTGGATCAGATCGCTGGCCTGCAGGTGGGCAGCGCGCTAGTGGTTGGGGAAGCGGTCAATTTTCCGTTATTCGTCCGGGTTAGGAAACGGAAGGGCAGCATGTCGAAGAAGGGCATGCCGCTGGAGCAAGCCGCCAAGGAGTATTTCGAGAAGGTCAAGAAGAAGGCAAAAGATGCGAAAAGCTTCATGTGAGCTTGCCCGGCTGGCGCAGGAACAGGCTGATGTCTGCTTTTTTCCAAAGTGCCAACGGATTGAAGCAGGGCAGGCCGATATCTTCCTTGGAAAACGGCAATGTGGTTGCAGAACACAGGGCAATCGCGCCATGCCTGGCCGCAACGCCTTTTGTGCCGGCCAGGTCGATAGCCGGCAAGCGCTCTGTTTCCAGCTTGGTGCCCGGCGCCCAGTTGGCCAGCAGGCTGTATAACGTTTTTTCTTGCGCCGGCGTGCAGCAGAATGCCAGCGTGGGCAGGCAGCCGCGCCGCATCATGAGCCAACAAGCTATGGCATCCTTCCGGTTCCGGATGACTGCCAAGACCGTGCCTTGCGAGCCCAGCGGCAGGCCGCGGCCGCATTCCTTCTTTTCCGTGTAAACGTATGCCTCCTTGTCCCTGACCTCTATTGACACCGTCAGGTCGGGCCGGGAAAGGTTGACCCTTGCCCCGGTTTGTTGCTCGATCACGCGGCCGGCCTGGCGGTTGATGTCCATGGACGTGAAGCTGTGCACGCCGGCGCGCGTGGCGGCGACCTTGAACGTGTTGTCCTTGCCGATCCTCTTGGCTGCAATAGCAGCCAGCGCGGTTATCGCTTCCATATTTGCCGCTGCCGCCTGGCAGACCGAATAGGAGCTGATGCCGAAGACGTACGGCAAGATCCTGCGGGCAGCGGCAGCATCGGCGCGCAAATAAATTCGGCCATAACCCCGTCTTAGGGAACAATCATTGCCGGCCTGGGCAAATGCTGCCTTGATGTTGCCGGCCAGCAGGCGCTCCAGCTTCCTGCGCACCTGCTTGGATTTAAGGCCGATTTCGCTATAGCGGATGATGATAATGTCTTGCATGCGCGCCCAACTATAACAACTCGAAATAATATTATATAGGGAGCGAATTATTCCCTGTTCCAGGTGTGCACATGGAAAGACTTTTACCGCGCGCCGGCCAGGCTGCGCAGCTGTTGAAAGAAGCAAGGTTCGTGCGGGTGGTAAGCCATTACGACTGCGACGGCATTTGCAGCGCGGCGATCATGGCGACGGCTTTGCAAAGGGCCGGAATACCGTTCCATCTGACCTTCGTCAACCAGCTTACGCCGCAGAAGCTGCAGCGGCTAGCGGCAGATGGCAGCGATGTCTTCCTGTTCCTGGACATCGGCTCCGGCTACCTGGCCGGGATACTTGCAGCGCTGCCCGGCCGGCAGATTGTCGTTGCTGACCACCACCAGCCGGACGTCCGCGAGGAGGAGCGCTTATGCCACTTCAATCCGCTGGTGCTGGGGGTAGAGGAGGAGATTTCCGGCTCCGGCCTGAGCTACGTCCTGGCTAATGCGCTGAGTGCAGGCAATACCGACCTGAGCTGGGTCGCAGTGGTAGGCGCCATCGGCGACGCGCAGATGGGCAGCATCGGCAATGACATCTCTCTTTCATCGCTCAATGCCAGCATTCTGCAGGCCGCGTTAGACAACGGCAGCCTGGTGAAGAAGAAGGGCATCCGGCTGTTCGGCCGCTATTCCCGCCCCATCCACAAGGCCATCGAGTATTGCGTCGATCCGCACATACCTGGCGTGTCCGGTTCTGAATCAGCTAGCGTGCAGTTCCTGCAGGACATCGGCATCGAATTGAAAAAGGCTGATGGCTGGCGGACTTTAGCCGACCTGTCCGAAGCGGAGCAACAGAAGCTTGCCACCCACATGATCCTGGAGCGGATTGCCGCGAAGACGGAAAACCCTTCCTGGATATTCGGCGACATTTTCGAGATAACCGGCCAGTCGGAATACAAGGACGCGAACGAATTTGCCACCATCATGAACGCGTGCGGCAAGCTTGGCGTGCCGCACCTGGGCCTTGCTCTTTGCACCAGCGATGCGGACAGCGCGGCGCGCATCAAGCCGCTGATGGACGCGTACCGGCGGGAAATCGGCAAGGGCATCAGCTTCTTCGAGAAGGACAAGACCGCGATGCGGGAGACAATGGCTGCCTACTACGTGTTTGCCGGCGCTGCCATCTCCGAGCATGTCATTGCCAACGTCGCGTCCATCGCCAACCGCTCGCTTTACACCGCCAAGCCCTTGTTCGCGTTCGCGGACGCGGAGGACGGGCTGGTGAAGATCAGTGCCAGGTTGCATGAGGCCGGCAAGAACAACGGCATCAACCTGAAGGAGCTGGTGTCTGAAGCCGCCCGGCCCCTGGGCGGCGACGGCGGCGGCCACAAGGCAGCAGCCGGGGCCTTCATCCCCAAAGGCAAGGAAGAGCTGTTCATGCAGGCCATCGAAAGCAAGCTTAAAAACCTTCCCCACCTAAATGAACAACACAGCACGGTGGAGCATGGAAGAGACCCAGAAAAAAGAGGGGAAGTGGAAGGGAAAGGACTGGTACGCTATCTGTCTGCCTGAGCTATTCGATAAGCGGGAAATAGGTGAAGTGCCGGCTACCGACCCGCAACTGGTGATCGGCCGCATCATGGAAATAAGCGCGGGCGAACTTACCGGCGACAGTTCCAAGCTTTACCTGAAGCTCAGGTTCAAGGTCAACAAAGTCGAGGGCAAGGTGGCCAGCACGACGTTCTCCGGCATCACCACCGTAAGGGAGCACGCTTCCCGGATGGTGCGCAAGCGCGCCGAGAAAGTGGATGCGGTGGAAAACATGGCCACCAAGGACGGTTGGGAGCTGCAGGTGTCTGCATTGGGCATCCTTAATCGCAACACCTATTCGCATATCGGTGGGAAGGTCAGGCATCTTATAATAGCTGAGCTTAGGAAGGCCGTGTCCAAGCTGACCATGGACGAGATGATCGAAGCGGTGGTGAGCAAAACGTTGCAGAAGAAGGTCAGGGAAGCGGGCAACAAGATCTACCCGCTGCGCGCCTTCGATATCGTAAAAGTCGAGGTCCTCAAGGCCGGCGGCAACAACTGAGTGTTTCTTAACTTCGGCGCCAAATTGGTGTATGGCCGGCCACATTTTTTCCGAGAAGCCGGAGCTAGGCAAGCTGGCAACTTTTGCCGGCAACGTTCGCGCGCCAGTGCATAGCTGGTTCCATTACAAGCAGGGCTTTTCCGGCCAGCTGGTGGATTTCTTCCTTGACCGGTTCCGGGTGGAAGGCCGCGTTCTTGACCCGTTCTGCGGTTCCGGCACCACTTTACTGGCTTGTGCGCGGCGCGGCATAACTGCTATTGGCTGCGACCTGGAGCCGATTGCCGTTGTCGCTTCCAACGCCAAATTGGCAAGCGATGCCGCACTCCTGCGCGCCTGGTTGGAGCGGCTGAAGGGCATTGACTCGTCAGCTGCCGTGCCGTTTGGCTTGGCAGAAAAAAAGGCCTTCAGCGCAAACACCTTGGCCTGGATCCGGGCCTATTCGGATGCCATAAACGGTATGCCGCCTGCGGCAAAGAGTTTCTATCGGCTGGCCCTGGTGAAGGCGGCGATGCGCTGCAGCTACGCGTACCGCGACGGCGCCGTGATCAAGTTCCAGAAGCACGGCATACCGGGCCTGCGGAAGGTGTTCCTGGGCATGTCACGTAGCATGCTGCGCGATTTGAAGCACGGTCATTATAGTGGCCATGCACTGTTTGCCGACGCCACCCGCCTGCCGTTCAAGGCGCAGAGCTTCAGCGCCATCATCACCTCCCCGCCGTACCTGGGCCAGTTGGATTACCATGCCGCCTATGCGGTCGAAAATTGGCTGGCGTCCGGCGCAAGCGCGCCATTGGCTCTGGGCGGCAAGCGCGCTTCAAACAGCGCTTACCTTAAGCTGCTGGAGCGGTTCGTGGCCGAGGCGGCCAAGGTGCTGGAGCCCAATGCCCCCTGCGCCATAATTGTGGGCAACGGCTATGCCGACGACAAGGTTGTGCCGGTCGATGAGCAGCTTGCCGCCATGGCCGGAAATGCCGGCTTCAAGGTTGAACAAATAATGGTGCTGAACCGGCGCTATGCGCTCCAGGATCGCACCAGGCAGGCCGGCGTGCTGCGCGAGAGCGCTGTGCTGCTTACTGCTTAGGCTTGTGCCACAATGCCCGGCCCGTATTCTACCGTTTTGGCGCCGTGCGCGGTTTTGATGTCCTGTTCCGCCTTCCGGAACTTCTCGGTCAGTACTAGTTTGGCAATCGGATCCTTGAGGCTTTTGCCAGCATCCCGCTTCGCCTTCCATACCACGCTGTTCAGCTCAGCTAGGTCGTTCAGGGTCAGGCTGATGTCGTGCAGTTTGCCGGCTTCCGGGAATGGTTCCGACCAGACGTCTTTGCCAGTCAGCTCTCGGTAAAGCCGCGCGGTGATGAACGGCAGTATCGGGGCAAGCAGCTTGAGCACCGTTTCCAGGCAATAGTGCAAAGCGCATATGGCCGAATCCTGCTCTTCCTTTGGAAACGCGTTGTTTTCGTTGTACGCTCTGGTTTTGACCAGCTCTAGGTAATGGCTCGCGAAGCCTTCCCAGATGAAGCTCTTGGCCAGCACTGCCGGCCCATGGAAATCGTATTCGGCATAGCTCAGGTCGGCCGTTTCTATCAGCCGCTTCATTTCATTGACGACCGCCAGGTCGGCCGCGCAAACTATTTTGGCATTCTTGCCGGGCTGGAACTGCGAGATGAACCTGGCCACATTCCAAAGTTTGGTCAGCGTCTTTGCCTCCCCCTGGATGCGCTGGAACGAGCATTTCAGGTCCGACTTGGTCAGGTCGCCCTCTATTGCCGCCCACAGCCGGAACGGCTCTGCGCCAAACGCCTCCAGGATCTTTTTCGGGTCGACCACGTTACCCAGCGACTTCGACATCTTGCGGCCGCTCTCATCGACGATGTGGTAGTTTATCCACACGTCCCTGAAAATCGGCTTATCGGTGAGCAGGTAGCATTTCAGCAGGGTGTAATAAAGCCAGGTCCTGATTATCTCCTTGCCCTGCGGGCGCAGCGTGCACGGGCTGTGCGCCGCGAAGAATTTGCGGTCGCTGTGGTATTTCAGTATGTACAGCGGGGAAATGCTGGAGTCGAACCAAGTGTCAAACACCCGTTCCTCGCCTCTAAACTTGCTGCCGCCGCATTTGCATTTCTTGACGTCCGGGCTATCCGTCCACGGCCGGTAATACTTACCGCCCTTTGGCACTATGGCCGTTTTGCAATCTGTGCAATACCACAGCGGGATCTCAGTCGCGTAATAACGCCTCCTGGATATCGGCCAGTCGATAGAGATGGAGCTTATCCAGTCGGCCAGCAGCTGCTTGCTCTTCGGCGCGATGAAGCGCAGCTGCCCGGTCATGGCCAGCAAATCACTCTTGAACTCGACCTGCTTGAGGTAGAATTCCGGCATCGCCACGAACTCGATCGCGTCTTTTGAGCGCTCGCATACCGGCACGCTGTGCATTATTTTCTCCTTCTTGCTGACTAGCCCGTTGGCCTCGAGCAGGGAAATTATTTCCTGCCGGGCTTCCTTAGTCTTCATGCCTTGCAGCTTGCCGGCCACTTCCAGCATGCGGCCGTCCATGCCTACCGCCTGCACCGGTTTGATGTTGCGCTTGCGCAGGAAGCGTATGGCATCTTGGTCGCCGGCTGATGCGCTCATGAAAACAAGGCCGGTGCCAAAGCTCAGGTCGGCCTCGCTGTCCTGTTCAATCTTGACCTCAAGCCCGAACACCGGGGTTATCGCGGTCTTGCCCTCCAGGCCTTTGTAACGCGCATCCTTGGGGTTGAAGATGACCAAGGCGGCGGTGCACAGCAGCTCGGGCCTGGTGGTCGCTATGATTATGTCCTGGCCGGTTTCCTGCACCTTGAACTTGACGTGCACCAGGACGGTTTCGCTGTCCTTCCGCTCGATCTCGGCGTCAGCGATTGTTGTTCTACAGCCCGGGCAGTAGTTGTTCAGCCTGCTATCCTAGTATATGAGGCCCTTGTTCCACAGGTCGATGAAAGTTTGCTGAGTTAGGGCACGATATTCATCCGAATCAGTGTAATAGACGTCGCCGACATTGCTGCCCTCTTCCCAGGAATTGAAGCTGATGCCCAACCGCAGGAACGAGTCGATG
This sequence comes from Candidatus Aenigmatarchaeota archaeon, assembly GCA_016202785.1. Taxonomy (GTDB): domain Archaea; phylum Aenigmatarchaeota; class Aenigmatarchaeia; order QMZP01; family QMZP01; genus JACQOC01. The sequence goes on along the minus strand of JACQOC010000124.1, from coordinate 324 downwards.
GACGCCAGGCTTGACTCTTCCAGCACCTTGCGGCACATCTCCAGGAACTTCTCCCGCCCCGCTTCGCTGAACCGCACCCCAAACTTCTTTTCAGCTGCGATTTCTATCGGCAGGCCGTTGCGATCCAGGCCAAGCGGGAACAGCACTTCATAACCTTTCATGCGCTGGTACCGGGCGAAGAAGTCCATCATGGTGTATGTGGCGGCATGCCCGATGTGGATCGGGGTGTTGACGTACGGCGGCGGCGTGTCAATCGAGAACACCGGTTTTCTGGATTGATGGAAAGCGAAGGCCTTTGCCGACTTCCATTGCCTGTATATCGGC
>JACQOC010000123.1 GCA_016202785.1 Candidatus Aenigmatarchaeota archaeon | reverse complement strand
CAGGCAGCGGCCGGCAAGGCCTACGGCTATGCCGAAGGCAGCATAACCGAGCACCAATTGCGTTTGCCGCAGGACGCAACCGTCTGCTTCATCGACCCGGCCCGGCCGGACAGCCGGAAATGGCAGCCGGAGTGGAAAAGCTGGGAAGTGAGCCGGCAGGAGGCCAACCGCATGCTCGACCCAAGCAGCTCCTATTACGGCAAGAACCTGATCGTGCGTTACCAAGGCCAGACCGAAGCGCGGCTGGAAATAGCTTACCTAAGGCCGCAAGCCACGCTTTCTGACCCGGGCAATTTCTGCGCCATTGGCGGACGCACGTTGCGCTTCGCGAACCTTGGCGACCACGTGCAAGTAAGCGTAAGCTGACCGATATGGCTACCCAGTTCACGGTATTCCGGATGGTGCTGGGCCTGCTGGTGTCAGGCTTCATCTTGGTGTTCGTGGCCAATTTTGCGGCCAGCTATGCGCAGACCCAGGAGGACATCCAGCTCTGGAAGACGCTTACCGGCTTTGACCAGGCCTTGGCCGAAGCCTACCTATCGGGCATCCCGGCCGATTATTCCTTCGGCCGGCTGGCGCCGGAAGTGCAGCTAGCTGCCGGCAATACGCTTGAAACTAGGGTTGGCAAGCGCGCGCTCCTGCTGCCCGCCATCGTTGCCGTCGGTACCGCGGTTGCGGTGCAGCGCAATTCGATCGACTATGGCTGGTGGAGCTTCCATTACTTGGTCGCGACGCCAGGGGCGCGCCTGCTGTTCAGCCCCGACGGTTCGGTTGCCGCGCAGGCCATAATGCGCGACATCGCAGCAGCCCTGCCGGAGACCGAAACCGGCGCCAAATCCTATTTCGGTTTCTGCAGCGGCAACGCTGTTGAAGAGCGGTTGTGCGCCGGCAAAGCCTGCACGCAGGATAATTTCCTCAAGCTGCTGGCCAGCGCGGACCGCAAGCCGTATGCCAAGTGCAGCGCCAAACAAACCGGCAATTATCGGCTGGTGCGCATTGCCGGCGGTTGCCAGGATGCGGACGGCCTGTGCATCGATTACGCTTCCAGTAAAGTCGTTGTTGGCGGCCAGGCATTCCCATACTCTCACACCATGGACCTGCTGCCGTTTGTGGCCATGGGCCAAGGCCAGGAGGGGCTTGCAGCTGCGGCCCAGCAAAGCCTGCGCACCAAGCTGGCCAAAGAGTTGGCAGTAGCGGCAGTTGCGCTGCGCGCTGCCAGCCTGGAATCAGTCACGGACTTGGCATCACTGGCCAAGGAAACGGCAGCGGCAACGGCTGACCTGCAAACGTCACTAGATAACCAGAAGCTGCAGCTTGCCAGGCTGCACCAACAAGCAACACTGTTCGCCAACGGCAGCATCCGCGCCGCCATCGACGCGGACATCAAAGCGGCGGAGCAGCGCATCGCCAAGGCAGAGAAGTGCCTGTCGCTCTATGCCCAGATGGCGGCTGATAACGATGCCGGGCAAGCAATTACCCGCCACCGCAGCCATGACCTGGAAGGAGCGGCAGAAAGATTGGCAGCTTTGGGCGGGAAATATAAGCTGGCCGAGGCAGCCGGCTGCAGCCGGCTGGCGTCTGAAAGGGTAATGCAGTGCGCGATTGCCAATTACCTGGAAATGGCGCCAGCGCTGGCCGAAGTGGCGGCAAACGGCAGCGACTGGCAGCAGTTGGATATGAAGGCTAAAACGGCAACCGCAGCCTACTCCAAACTGGAGGGCATGGGCTGCGCATGAAAACGCGCATGCGCACGCGGCGGATGGCGCAGGTAGAGGTGACCGAATACATGGTCCTGCTGTTCTTCATCGGCGCAATTTTGGTGTTCTTCATCCTGTTCCTGGGCGGCATGCAGGCCAACCAGCTGGAAATGGAAAAGGAGAAGCTGGACGCGCTGCGCGACCTTACCTTGCTGCGCCGCACGGCTGATTCAAGGCTGTTTTCCGATGGCGACGGCACGCTGCTCCATGCCAAGCTGCTGCCGTTGCTGGCTATGTGCGGCAGCCTGCAGGCAACCTTCGGCCCGGGCTGGCATGCGGAAGTGATTGTGTTCGACGGCAACAAGATCACGGACTGCGCCAAGACGCCAAGCTGCAACCGCTACGTGTTCTGCGGACAGAACAGCGGCACGGGCAGCAATCTGGAGCTGCCGGTAAGCCTGGCCCGGCCGGATGCCAGCAATGCGCTGCGCACGTTCCCGGCCGTGCTGCGGGTAGGCGTGTATGACTAACAGCAGACGATGGAAAGGGCAGATGAACATGGTGCTGGTCGTGTTAGCGCTGGCCATCTTCCTCGGCCTGTCGTTCTTCTTCCTGTCGTTGCTCAAGCCCAGCCAGGATTCCGACTACCTGAACCTGTATGCCCATGCCCTGCTGCGCACCATGCTGAAAAGCGAGACCGGTTATTTGGACCCGGATTGCCGCTCGTTAGAGGATCTGTTGGCCTGCGCCTACTACCAGCCGGCCCACGTTTGCGCCGCTAATGGCAGGCTGAAAGAAATGGCTTGCGAACAAGCGCTGGCAGCAAATATCGCGCAGCTGACCCAGAAGTATGACATCGTGAAGGGCAGCTACCGGTACCTGCTGGCGGCGGAATCCGGCGCCGTGTTCTTCCAGGCGGGAGACGTTTCCCTGGATAAGGCCAGTTCAGCAAGGATTGCGGCCGACCGCACCGTCAGCAAAATCAGTTCTGACGGCCGGCTGCTGCAGGCTACGGTACGGCTGTATCTGGCCAGGAAGTAAAAACCAGCTATATAAGAAATCCGGGGACAATTAATTATTACATATGAAGCTAGGCCAGGCCGAAATCGTGGTTGTTGTTGCGCTCCTCATCATGGGCGCCCTAGCCGTGTTCTTTATCGCCAGGCCGGACATCGACGTCTCCAGCATCGGCTTGTCCGAAGAGCAGAAGTCGGTGCGCGATTCGGCCAGCAGGCTGCTGAAGGAGGCCGCCCTGGATACGGTACGGACAGTAGAGGCTAACGGCGGCCGGCTGGAAAGCCAGCAGATTGGCCTGTATTTCCCCAAAGGCGAACCAATAAGCTTCCTCAACCGCAACCTGAAAGGCGAGATGAACGGCATGTTGGGGCGCGGTATAGAGGGGTATATGGCCGCCAATCTTGGCTATTTGCAGGAGTCGCTGGCCGGCAAACAGGCCGAGTTCGGCCAGCCGGAGGTAACCGCTGAAGCGTTCCAGGATCGGATCCGGGTGACCATGCAGCTGCCGACCACGGTGAAGGGCCAGAACATGGCGCCATCCTATTCTGCCGAGATCCCGGCCACGCTCGGCGAAATTGCCGATTTCGCCACCGGCCTGCAGCAGTTCCAGGACCAGGAGCGCTTCTTCGAGTATTACACCATGTCGGCCATGGCGCTCAGCCCACTGCGGGACGGCATCGCTTCGGTGCCGCAGTATGTAGCGGTCATGGGCTGCGGCAAGGCCTATTACCGCAGCTGGGACAGCCTGCGGCCGGAAGTGGAAACCACCATAAAATCAGTGCTAAGCAACACGTTCATGCCCGGCAAGGTGCCGCTCAACACCATCCGCGTGAGCAGCGCGACCAAGCAGCCGCTGCCGGAAATCAACGGCAAGAAATATGCGGGCTTGGACGTCTCGTTCCACGTGCCGGAAGGCTTTGCCCTGACCAGAGATGGGATGTCGACCCAATATCTCGAATTTGTCGGCACCGGCGCCAACACCATCGCGGTGACGGCTGACCGCAACACCTGCATCTCCGACCCGGTTTATGTCAGGTACACGTTGCGCTATCCGGTCGTCGCGATAGTCAAGGACAAGCTTACCGAAACCTTCTTTAAGTTCGCGCTGGTGGCAGCGATAAAGGACAACCAGCCGGATGAAATTGGCGCCACGTTTGCTGCCGAGCCAGGGCAGTGCGATGCGCAATTGTGCGGCGCGCGGCTGTCGGTCGCTTCCGCCAACGGGTCAGTGACCGGCGCAGCGGTCAGCTTCATGGGCTGCCCGCTCGGCAATACGGACCGCAACGGCCGGTTCAGCGGCAAGGCTCCGTGCGGCATCGGCACGCTGGAAGTATCAGGCAACGGCATGGAAACGTTTACCCAGCTCAAGAGCATAGACGACCTGCAGGACGCCACGATCGGCTTGCAGCGGGCAGTGAACGTCAACCTTCTGTTCCACCAGGTGCTGGTGCAGGACGCCAATGTGTCGGACAAGCCTGGCTACCTGATCCAGGCCAACGCCATCAGCGCCATCCCGGACGGCAGGTTTGCCATCGTCCATGCGCGCTCAGCCGAAGGCCAAGAACTGGAGCAGACCTATTCGGCCAGGTCGGGCACCATGCGCCTGCCGGAAGGGTTGGTGTCATTGAGCGGCAGCTTGGGTGACGGGCAAAGGATTTACGGCTCGTTCTCCGGCCAAATAGAAATAAAGCTGGACACATCAGTGCTGCACCTCTATTTCCCGGTTTTGTCTGGCAGCCAGCCGGCCAGCGCGATTGACCTCGTCCAGCAGAACGCGCAGCTTTCCGCACTGTTGCGCAAGTGCAGCCTGGGGCCGGTAAGCGTTGCGCGCGCCGCTGAACAGGCATGCGCGCAGCCCAAGGAGGGCCTGGCATGAAGCAACTTGCTTTCACATTGCTGGCCCTGTTGCTGGCGGCAGCGCTGCTGCAGCCAGCAGCAGATGCATATAAGGTCAGCATAACCGCTGCCGGCCAACAGACCGATACCGCTACCTTCAGCCCGGATGGCTTGACCAAACGCACCGTCAAAGTGGTAAGGGATGCGTCCGACGTCAGCTGGTCACGGCCCAAGGTTGCCCTGGAGGTGCTTGGTGCGAGCGCTTCCGGCCTGAGTCGGGTGCTGGCCTTTGCCTGCAAGAACCTGGATCCGGTGCGATGCCTGTCTGAAGGCACCCGGCCGATCTCCTCAGAAAAAACGCTGAACGTGCAGCTGGCCTGGCTGGACATCCAGCAGAAGACCCGGGAGGGCAGCGATTACCCGCAGGCGGCCAACATCATGCTGTTCGCGGAGCTGGCTGATAACTCCTGGGCCGGCTATTTCTACCGGATTGAACGCAGCAATTTCGAGTCGTTCAACGTCAAGCCCGGGAACGAAATAGCGGCCATCACCTTTTCCGCCAAGCCCGGGCTGGCATCGACCGCCAAAACTTACATTGAAAACTCTGGCATGCTGCCGATGAGCTGGGCCGACAAGGTAAGCTTCTCGACTGCGCAGGCCATATTCGCCATCGGCGGCAGCGACGCCGAAATCCGCTCCGGCAGCTTCCCGATCTTTTCTGAAATAACCGGGAACGAGGTCAGCAGGCTGTCGAAAGAGACCTATTTTGCTTTCCCGCTGGCCAGCAACGTCCAGCACAACCCAGTCGTGCTGAAGCTCAACCCCAGCTTCACTTGCGGCAACGGCCAGGCGGAAACGCCGCTAGGCGAGAGCTCGGCCAACTGCTGCGTCGATGTGCCGTGCGCTTCCGGACTGTACTGCGACACTGCGGTGCAGTCATGCAAAAGCTTGAGCGCCATCACGCTTAGCGTGGACAGCCAGCAGATAACTGCCCAGTGCGGCAGCGAAGTCCGTGCCACCCTGACCGCGCGGATTGCGAACGCGCCCGCTTCTTTGGCGTCGGTGTCCGGCACCCTCAACCTGAACGGGCGTGAGGCGGCCGTCACCTGCACCGGCAGCAATGGCGCCTATAGCTGCCCGTTCGCCATCCCCGGCACTGCGACCTGCGACGTGTCGCAGGAGCAAAGGCTGTCCGGAACGCTGTCTCTTACCTTGCAGCTGCAGGACGGGGCCAACACCATCACCAAGCAGGTCAGCAGTTCAGTTGACAGCGTCCGGCTGGCGATAGGTTGCGCATGCCCAAGCCTGGAAAGCGTGCAGATGGCCGACACCCTTGTGGTGAACGACTGCAGCCGGGACGCCCGGCATGCGGTGACGGTACGGCTCGGCAACGGCCAGGGCGTGTCATCCCTGTCCGGCACCGTGCAGCTTGATGGCAACTCTCAGCCGCTGGACTGTTCCGGGTCAAGCGGCGTTTACACCTGCGGCTTTTCGGTCCCGTTGCCGAACCCAGGGTTTTGTGGCAGCGCAACCAAGAGTTTTGCCAGCAACTCAATAGCGCTGCAGGCCAATGTCGGCCCGCTTGCCAAAAGCTTTGACGTGCCGCTACCCGGGCTGGCTGCCAATTTCAACTGTGGCTGTGCCAGCAACTCGTTCTGCTCGGTTGGCAATACCTGCCAGCCGGCCGATGCCATCGGCGTGGAAATAGTCTCTTCCGACTCGGTGATCAACAACTTCGAGCCGGCCAACGGCCGGCTCAATTTCGCGGCCAGGGTGACCAACGCTCCGCTGGGCGTGGGGCTTGATGCGGTGACAGTCACGGTCGGCAGCATAACCGCGGACGGCAACCGGGCTGGGGATGCACGTGGGACTGCTGACTGCAGCGGCCAGGATGAGTATGCCTGCGTGTTCAAGTTCGCGATCGCCAACTACAACAAGGACAAGCAGTATGTGCTGTCCAGCATCAAGGCCAAGTTCGACCTTTCCTATCCCGCCAGCGGCAGCCGGCGCAGCGTGTCGCGGACCGCCGACCTGCCGGACGCCAGCATACCGGCTGCGTCCTGCGGCGATGGCATTGTCGGCGCCGGCGAAAACGAGCAGACCTGCTGCCAAGACACCAAATGCCAGGCGCAGGATTTTTGCGATGCGAACGGGGCCTGCAAGCCGCTGAGCGGCCTGACTCTCGAGGTGCTGGAAGCAAAGCCCAGCGCGTTTGAGGACTGCACTACCGAGCATGCGGTCAAGCTGAAAGCCAGGCTGCGCGGCAGCTCGTCCATAACCCTGGACAGCTTCGCGCATTTGATTAGTGGCCAGCCTTCCGACTGGCAGCTGGACTGCGCACAGCCAGGCAGAGGTACGGGCCTGTTCACTTGCGACCTTATCGTGCCGCCGCTGGACGACTGTTCGGCCCCGGAGCAAACCATCGGGCCGAATAGTTTGCAAGTGACGATCGGTTCTGGCACTGGCGCCAGGACGCTGCCAGCGGACTTTGCCGACATCACTGTTACGCCCGTGCCAGGCCCGGCGGACGGCATCTGCGACGGGATTGAGACACCGGAGAACGCGTGCGTCGACTGCGGTTGCGGCCAGCAGCCATACGGCAGCGGCTTCTATTGCGATTATGACCCGGCCCGGCCCACGTCCTCGTGCAAGCCGCTGGACGGGATGAAGGTTGTGGTGGAACAGCCAATGGAAACCGTCAAATTTGACTCATGCGAAATTGCCAACACGCTGGACATCAAGCTGCGCGTCGACAATGCGCCGTCCGGCCTGGCAATCGATAGCGTGGCTGCGTTCTTCGGCGGGCGCAAGGCCGATCTGGGCGGCTGCACTGAGACAACCGGCAGCACTGGGCCGACTGCTGCGAAGAGCTATTCCTGCCCAATCCCGCTGCCAGCTGATGAGCGCTGTTCCGCCCAGGCGCAGATCGTGTATGACGGCAACCGGATTGAGCTGTTTGCCTCCTTCAACGACGGCCTGGACAAGGAACTGGCTACGCTGAGCGCCGACCTGCCTTCGGTGCACGTGCTCTCATCCGGCGGCACTGGCCCTGGAACCGGCCCAGGCACTGGCCCGGGCGGGCAACCCGGAACAAGTCCGGGGGTGGGCAACGGCACACCCTTGGGCAAGCGCATCGAGCAGGCGCTCCAGAACATGGAGAGCATCCGGAAGCAGGTGGAGCAGGCGCAGCAAGAACAGCTGAAACAGGCGCAGGGTTGCCAGACGGTTTCCAACATCGCCAATGGCGTTGCCATCGCTGCGAAAATCGTTCTGGCCATATGGTCCGGCAACCCGCAAGTTCTGTTGCCGGAACTGCTCAAGTTGGGTGGAGCTGATCCCGACAAAGCGCTATCAGCAGGCTGCGCTTTTTCAAAATTGGTGAAAAAACCATCAACAGTCATGTGCCCAGAACTTGCTGTCCAACAAACCGATCCGACAAAGATAACGGCTGACCAGACAGCAAATATGTTGGCGATAGTCGACACGCTTAATGGCATATTCCAGGAAATCTGGGCGGCACACTGCCGCGCCCAGGCCGTCGATGCGCAGATAAAAATCAAGCAGCTTGAGCAGCTGGCAGTGTATGCCAACGCCGAGCTGTGCGTGGCTAACGTCCAACAGACTATAGACAACGGCCAGTGCAAGGGAGCCGAGATAACGTGCCTGGAGCAGACCAAGCGCTGCACTGATTATGCCAGGCTAGACGCGCTTGACAAGGAAATAGGTGCGCTGGTGCAGGAACGGTTGAAGGCCGGCCAGATTGATTGGGAAAAATTAGCCAAGACAACTGAGGGAACCAAAGCGTTTGTCGTGATAAAATGCGGCGGAGCAAACGGCAAAGAGTGCTGCGGCTACGACACCAGCCAGCCGCGCGACAAGGATGGCAACTATCCTCGCACACAAATATTGCTGCCCCAGGCTCTAACGGACATCTGCACCGACAAGAAGATCGAGGTAAAAATAGGGCAGGGTGGAGTGAAGACTGCGTTTGATGTGGCCGGCTTCGCGTCCGGCGATGTCAGCATCGGCGAGAAAGTCCGGGAGACCGGAAACGGCAGGTATGAGTTGGAGCTTACTTGCTCCGGCGGCTTTGCCGCAAAATATGAGGGGAGTTACATACCTTTCGGTTTCTGCTATTGCGAAGGCAACCCAAAGAGCGGGTGTGGCAATGAATGCGAGGGAGCATTCAGCCGCTGCCGGACCGTTGAACCTGGCACTCCCATGCCCAATTTAGGTATCGAGAAGGCGACTGTGGAGAACAATAAGATTAAGGTAATAGTCAGAAACTATGGCAACAAAGAAAGCGATGACACCCGCATGGATTTCACCGTGAATGGCGTAACGCTGCCGCGGCCGCCGAGCAGCGTCATACCAACGCTGGCTGCCGGCGAAGACTTCGACCACGAACCTGAGTTGACTTCTGAAATGAAAGGTGCAACCACCACCATTACGCTTGACCCGCTAGGACAGACAAGGGATTCCGACCGGACAAATAACCAGATGAAGATCAAGATCGACGGCACCGGCACGGTTGCCGCCCCGGATTTGAGAGTCGAAAAAATTGACAATGCTCAGGAACCGAAAATAAAGTCAACCTTAGTAGAAAACGGCGTGAACATGATCGTGTATGAAATAAACTTCTACGTAAGCAATGATGGCAGGGACAAATCAGCCAAGACAACAATCATCATAACTGACCAGGCAGGCATAATATACAAACGGCTTGAGCTGAAGGAATTGCCGGTGAAAGGATCCGAACCTTTCACCGAGGAAGTGAAAATGCCGGCTACCACTGCAAAGATAGCCGTAGCCGTTTCCCAGGTCGAACTTGAAAATGATATAAGCAATAACATTCTTGACATGCCGGTGCAGCCACAAAACGCCCAAGCAGGTGGCCAAACGCAACCAAGCATCCCAACAGCTTCCCCCGGAACCGGGACAACGACTTCGCCAACACAGCCCCAGCCTGGAATAACTACTGTACCTTCAGTAACGTCCAAAACTGACTTGGCAATCGTTTACGCGCACCTTGAAGACAAAGGCAACCCTTCGCAAGAGCTGTTCGTAGTCGTAATCAATAATGGTCAGGAGAAATCGAACAGGATGCAAGTGCTGGTGAAGGGTGTTGCCGATGCATCAGGAAAATATTTCGAATTGGCCGCTTTGGAACCGATTAAATCTGATAGAGTAACTCCTTCAGAAGTAGACAAATTCCCGGATAAGACGTTCGTTCAAGTGATTGTCAACCCAGGCGGCAGCGGCGAAACCGACTTGTCCAACAACTATGTCTTTATCATGGATCCGGAGACGTCCAAAAGGGAAAACAAAGCAGATGAGCTGCAGGCCTGCAACATCATGTGCAACACTGCCAAAAATTCGTGTTCCAACAAAGTAGTTAACGAATTCAAGGCTCTGATTGCGGCCAAATGTTCTACTGTCCCGGGCTGTGATGTTAACAGCCTGCAAGCCCCAGGCACCAACAGCAACGTCGACCTGACGCGATACATACCGATATTCCCTGAGAGGGTGTGCGATACAGGCGCGGGAAACAATAATCCTGGGTTGTCGACCCAACAGCCTAGCAGACAAACGGGTACACCGGCTGCAGGAAATACGCAACAGCCGGCCACGGGAAAACCGGATCTGGTGATCACAGATTTCGCTATCAAGCATAACACAAACTTTTGGTTTTTCCCAACTGATGACCAAAACATTCATATCACAGTCAAGAATAATGGCAATCTCGAGTCTGGCGCAACATCGGTAACTTTCGCCACGATTGGTAGAGATCCCAGTGACAAAAAATACAAGTGGGTAAAGGGTTTCGACCTGCCGGCTATTTTACCGGAAAAATCCCAAGAGTTGTCCATTGCCTATGCCGATAATATCGATGATTTCGGCCGCGTCAGAAACGATGATATCCTCGAGGCCGTTGTAGACCTGGGCAATCTTGTCGCTGAAAGCGATGAAGTCAACAATGCCAAGTTCATTTACAACACCGGTGCGGAAACTGATAGCGCACTAATAACGAAAGAACAAGTTTGTCCTGTTCTCTGTGTGTTTTCGGACAGATGTGCCAGAAGCGGGATCATTAGTGTGCAAGCCAACTTTAGGAAATATATAGACCAGCAATGCGGTTTAATGGCTCCTTGCAGCAGCCTAAGGTTGTCGACGCCATATGTCAACTGGCAGGACTGGGACATTTCTACATATTCGCCTTCGCTGAGTAATGCATGTGCTTAGAGTTGCTACGCTCTATGGAAAAATGGTAAATATGAAATGGTTAGTGCTTTTTCTTTCCATCGTCTTTGGCATTGTTGCCATCCCAACTTCCACGGCTTTACAACTTGACAATTTGTATATTTCTCTCCAACCCGATACCAAGAAATGCTTCGATATAGTTTTGCCTGACGACCTCAGGGCACAGCTGGACGGCCGGATAAAGTATACGGTGTCGATGCGGCCGGATCCGGACGAAAGCTGGTCCGACATATCCGAGCGGCTGTTCCAAGCTGATGCCAGCGACGCCATCGTCAACCCGGTCTGCTTCGCCACTTTCGACAGGAAAACCGGCCAGTGCGGCAAAGACTTTACCCTTACGCTGTCGGCGACGAGTGCTGCTGGAAGCAGGCAGCGGGAGATAGCGGGCCGGGCCTGCGCCAGCGCAGTTGAGGACATAGATTCTGCGCCAGCCGCGCTGGACGTGTTCGACCTGTCCATCGACCGGCAACTAAAAACTGGTAAAGCAAACGAAAAGGTGCCTTTTTTCCTTGCTTTGTATTCGCAGGCTGAAGTGACTGTGGACGTGGCAATCGACGGCCAGCTGGAGATCAGCCAGAAAAGCCATACTGCGTCGTTGGGCAAGGGCAAGAACCGGGTGCAACTGAACTTCACGGCCGCTGCGGTCCAGGAAGGGGAGCATAAATTCATGGTCAAAGCGACTGCTAGGAACTGCCGGCAAACGTGTGCAAAAAACGTCTCGGCTAGCTTGGTGGTGGCTAAAGAGGTTGCTGACAGCGGCTTTTCCGTTGTCATTTCCCCGGAAAACGTGAATGTCGAAGCCTTGGCACAAGTTGATTATGCCATATACGTCAGGAACGGCGGCCAAAAACGGGACCTGGCGGTAAGCTTGGCCGCTGACGTGCAAAACAGCTTCTATGCCCAATCGTTCACTTTGGGGCCGCTGCAGGAGCAGGCCATAAAATTCATCGCTATTCCCGGCAACGTGTCCAAGCTCTATGAGCTGAAGGCGTCGGCAACATCAATGGGCAGCACCAAGACCGCGACCGCCTACTTGTCCACCGGTGAGCTGGTTACCGATGCGCTGCGCCAGGCCGAGATGGCCAGGCCGGAGCTGAAGGACAGCGCCGGCGGCAAGATCCAAAGCTGGCTGCAGGCCTACCAGGATGCGGAATACGGCTCCGGCCTGGAGGAAAGGGAAAGGCTGGCGCAGGAGCTGAGCAGCATGCAAGCCGAGGAACCGGTTGCAGGACAGCCAGAAGCCGAGCCGGAAAGCAACGATACGGCGGAACCCCCTGGGCTTGAAGGGCTGGCATTGCCGCTCGGCGCATTGTTGGTCATAATCGCCGGCGCCGCCGCTTTTTACCTATACCAGTCGCGGAAAAAGGACAGCCTGCTGTTCGAGAGCGGATAGCAGCTTCAACTCAGGCAAGGTCAATAATCTTCCATGCCTTCTTCCATTTCCTGGCCCTTCTTGCGCATGCGGCGCACCAGGAACAGCGCGCCCAGTCCTGCCGCCACGATCAAAAAGACGATGATGATCAGGTTGCCATCGCCGCCCGCACTTGGCCCGCCGTCGGAGTCATTGGCCTTTGGCGCCTCTCCTGGGCCGGCATCCACGCTTTCCAGCACGGCAGTGGCAGCCTTGGCGGCGGCCAAGCTTGCTGCGGCGTCGCGGTAGCGGCCGGAAAGATAGTTGTTGCGCGCCTGGTCAATATTGGCCTTTGCGCTGCGCGCCGCCGACAGGTACTGGCTGGGCAAGGCTGCGTCCAGCGCGGCCAGGTTGGTGGCGGCTTGTTCTATTTCAGCACTGATGTCCTTGGCGGCCGCCAGGCTGACGAAAACCATGCCGCTGCCCGCTTCTGAGGTTATGGTGACCGTGCCGAAATATTCCCCAGGCTGGGCGGCCAGCGCGGTAAGGTCGATGCGGCCGGTCCCTTTAGGGGCGATGGATTTGGAGCCGTTGGCAGTCAGAATGCTGCGCAGGCCACTGGAAATGGCGACGGTCAGGTTGCCGACGGCCGAGTCAGACGGGTTGGTTACCCTGAAGCTGGCCGTTGTCTCTTTGCTGGCCAGCAACTCTTCCGACCATGCCTGCGGCTCGACATCCAGGCTGCCAGCGATGGCTCTGTCCCTTAGCACTGATGCATCGATCGCTATGCTGATCCTGCCGACGGCCGTGGTGTTGGCCAGGATGTCGGCTGTGGTGGCAATGCTCATGTTGCCGGTCACGTTTCTCAGCCGGACGGTGAAGAAGGCGCGCTCCTGCGGCGCCAAGCGGTCCTTTTGCAGTTCAACGGACAGATACGGCGCCAGGCCTGCAGGTACCACAACGCGCAGCCCAGAATGGGTGACATTCCCTTCGCTGTTGTACAGCTCGAAATTGCCCCGGCTGTATTCGCCGCCCAATCTCAGTACTGCATCCGGGATGTTTACGCTGTCTGCTCTAACCGCCCCGCTGGCCGGGCCGGCCGGCGTAACGTTTGCCGAAGCCGTGCTTAACTGGATCAAGGTGCCGCCGCTGCCCGCCCCTGAACTTGCTATTATGCCCAGATATTCGGCCGCTGCCGGCAAGCTGAAGCTGGCCTCGTAGAATGACGTTACGGCATTAAGTTCGAGCCGGCCGCTGGCCAGCTTGGCAAAGTCCTTGCCATATAGCTCGTAGCCCATGTCGGCCGGCGGTAGGGAGACCGTGGCCAGGACGCTGAGTGTGTTGGTGGAAGCGTTCTGCCGCAGCGACTGGATGGTGACGGCCAGCGGGCCAGTTCTTATGGTGATGTTTTTCCGGTCGGTGGCCATGTTGCTGTCGATGGCGCTGACCACAAACTCGTTGGCCTTGGCCTCGAAGAACGGCGATGCGCCACAGTTGCCGCTGCCGTCGGCGGTGAAAAAGCAGGAGTAGGCGTCGCCGGACTTCGGCAACGCGCCGAACACGTAATCGCCGATTGGGCCGTCGTGCGGCGCGACCCAAGCCACCCGTGCCGGTTGGCTGGTATCAAGCTTGGCGTAGGCGATGAAGCTGGCGTTGGCCGAGAGGTTGGACGGGATGACCTTGATTTCCTTGATCTGTAGCGCGGCCGCGCTGTTGGCAAGCGCGAGCGCAAGAAGAAGGATAGCCAGCGCAAACTTCATATTAAATATGCCGCCTACCCATTAAAAAGATGAAAGCGCAGAAAGTGCTGAACTCCCGGCCAATCATCTTCGTCGACAACCGCGAGCTGCCGTCCGGCGTGGTCAAGCACCTGGCCAACTTTGACGTCCAGGTCACGCCGCAGCAGTTGGAGGTTGCAGACTACATAGCGAGCGAAAGGGTTGCCATTGAGCGCAAGACCGTGGCTGACTTCTTGCAGTCGATGACCGACCAAAGGCTGTTCAGCCAGATGGCCAACCTGTGCAGTTCCTACGAGCGTTCCGTGCTGATGATCGAGGGCAACCCGGAAATGCTGTTCCTGGAGAACGGCATGCATGAGAACGCGGTAAGGGGCGCGTTGGCCAGCATCGCGATCGACCACAAGGTGCCGATAATGTGGACGCGCAACACCCAGGAGACGGCCGGCATGATTTACTGGATTGCATACCGGGAGCAGGTGCTGGACAAGAAGGAGATGGCCATCAGGTCGGGCAAGAAACCCGAGACGTTGCCGGAGATGCAGGAATATTTGATAGCGGGCATGCCGTCGGTGAGCACGAAACTGAGCCGCAACTTGCTGGGCCACTTCAAGACGCCGAAGAACGTCTTCAATGCCACGCCCGAAGAGCTGCAGAAGGTAGAGCTGATCGGCAAGAAGAAGGCTAAACGGATTTGGGAGATCCTGAATTCAGAATATCCGGCAAGTGATTCGCAGTAGCAGATCAGTCGATGAGCGGCTGTTTCGGGTCGGCCTTTTTCAGCAAGTATTCCATATCGCACGGCTGGTATGTAGTTGCATGGCCCAGGCGTAGCACCAGGCCTTTCCCGCGTTCGCTATCTTCGCCGGCCCGGCCGCCGCGCAGCGCATCGAGAATTTCCGGATCATCCGGCAGGCGGAACTTGTAGTAGCTGAAATTCTGCGCAATCCGGCCGATGATGTGCCGGGCATCTTCTTCCGTCGCGTTCGGCAGCTGGACGGCAAACTCATCGCCGCCATACCGGCCGATGACGTCGCCGCTGCGGACACTGCGTTTGAGGGTGTCGGTTACATAACGCAAAACCTTGTCGCCGACCACTTGGTTGTATTTGTCATTTATTTCACCCAGTCCTACGACATCAACGATGATGATGGTCTTGGAGTATTCCGGATGCGCTCTAATTTCGCCGGGAGCTGGAAGCCGACTAAGGTCTTCGGCCAGCGTTGAAAGGAAATAGCCCTTGCTGTGAACAGCGGTTGGAGTATCATAGATTGATTCGTCCTTAAACTTCTTGACAGTGGGATAACGGTCCGGATTCCTGGCCACAACGCCGTCAATTATATTAGTGAACGCAGTGGATGCCTGGTCGGCAAGCCAGCGGATTGGTCGATACATGTTACCACTAATAAATAGTGAATATTTTATTT
>JACQOC010000122.1 GCA_016202785.1 Candidatus Aenigmatarchaeota archaeon | reverse complement strand
TGCACGGATTACCAGGCGCGCCGTCTGAACACCCGCTATGGCACCGAAGGCGAAAAACCGAAGGGTTTTGTGCATACCCTCAACGCCACGGCTATTGCTACCACTAGGGCGGCAGTGGCGATAATCGAGAACTTCCAGCAGGCCGACGGCAAGGTGAAGATCCCAAAGGCGCTATGGCCCTACATGAGCGGAATCAAGGAAATCTAGAACGGCTTTCGGCAGCGGGGCGCGGCTTGCTCCTCTATCTTATCCCGGTCTTCCTCTGCCGCCAGCGGGACGCTGCTCTTCACCTTCTTCTTCCTCTTTCCCCAGGTACCACATGGCGATGGCCAACAGGCCGATGAAGAGTAGGACGGTGAGCAGGTCGGACGAGATGCCGGGAACGAAGCTTATCACGCTGCCCATCGAGCCGCTGAACAGGCCCAAGGCTATGAGTATGACCGCCGCGATCAAGGCCCAGCCGAAGCCTTTTATGTTCTCACCCTTCAACAGCTCGTCTGGCTTGGTGCCGATGAGGCCCAGGAACACGACGAACATGAGGATGCCGGAAGCTATGATGACGCCGCCACCGGATAGGTTGGTCAGGAAGCTGACGATGTTGGAGTTGCCGGCAGCGAATAGCATGACAAAGAAGGACAGCACGATGGCGATGAGGCCTAGCGCAGACTTCTCAATCTTGTCCTTGAACGCATACCTTAGGACACCGTAGATGATGGCCAGCGAAAGCAGGAACGGCAGCAGGAACTGGAAGAAGCCCAGGCGCTGCATATTGGCCAGGAACTGGTCCATGCTCAGCGAGAATTGGAACAAGGCAGGCATTACGGCCAACACAGGCATAATTATGTAATTGGCCGGGGAACTTATAAACATTCGGCGCTAGCTCTGCTGTAGACGCAACGCTATCGCACAAAACTAGTCTTCGCGGCAGCCTTCACACAGCCACCTGCCGCCGATGTTCTGCAGCCCGTCGGAATAGTCGCTGCACTCTTCGCAGATGCCGGATATGGATTCGGTCGGGTTGGCTACTCGTTCCACCCTGGCCTTGAGTTTCTCCGACAGTATGTCAATCAGCTCGGGTGATGTCAGCAGCAATTCTTTGTCCGTCACTATGCCTTCCAGCTTACCATCCTTTACCACTGGAACCCTTTTCACGCCTTCCTTCACCATGATCCGGCTTATTTTCAGTATGTCCTCTTCCGGAACGACGGTGATGAACCGCTCTTTCTTGATGTCTTTGACCTTCAGCTTCTTTGGGTCCTTGCCCTTAGCGACCACGGTGGTTATATCCTCGGTAGTGACAATCCCGACCGGCCGGCCTTTGTCCACCAAAATGACTGACCCGATCCGGTTGTTGGTCATGATGGTTGCCGCATCCTTAACGCTGATGGTAGGAGAAACTGTCACCACATGCCGCTTCATTATTTCCTTTACTTTGACCATGTTCGATCTTTTTATGTTTGGCCAGGATAATTAATAAGCATGACAGACTGGCGGATAGTGGGGGCGTCTGCAGTCGCCGTGGTGGTCATATCCGGCATCTTCGCCACCACGCTTGGGGTATCGGACGGCATTTCCGGCCTGCTGGAAAAGGTTGGCGGTTTTGTCGGCAAGCAGTCCTCCGGCCTGTTCTCCCAGCCCGGCAAGCATGCCATCACCATTGACGTCCGGGCATATGCCGACAGCGCAGAGTTCAAGCCGTTGTCCCACATAAACGCAACCTTTGACACCGGCACCTTCGCCAACTTCAACGGCATCCTGAAAGCGGACATGGTAGCAAGGAAAGTGGTGTTCAAGGACGCCGCTGGCGCTGAAAGCGCCTTCAACCTGGGAACCGTTGCAATAGATTCCATAAGGGTGGCAAGCATTAACCTGGACCGCGCCAAATTCATCATCGACGGCCAAGTGCGGGCAGACAACGGCAACTTATCCCTGAAGGATTTCTCCGGCAAGCTGACCATAACGCGCGACGGCTTCCAGTTTGCCGGCACCGTTTCCAGCCTCAAGGCAAGTTTTGACAACAAGACCTGGAACCTATCCTGAGCCCTGGGCTTTGCGCTTGCCGGCCAGGAGTGCGGAAAGGTTGATTTCAAAAACGGCCGCAGGTTTTTCCAGGTTCCATTTTTCCAGCACCGCTGGATGCACTTCTCCAATCACTCCAACTTCCGTGCCGGCCACGATGCGCGCCGCCCGGCCGTTGATCATGCCGGCATGCTCTGCCGGCACTAGCTTGTAGCCCCTTCCTACGTTGGCAAGCAGGGAATCGATTATCGGCGCCAGCTTCTCATAGCCGGCATTGCCATCCGACCAGCCGGCGGCAAGCTTCACGCTGCCGGTTGCGCCGGTCTCAGCTTGGTTGTCCAGAACCATGACCTCTCCGGCTTCGAATATCTTCTGCGGATATGCGTTGTGCTTGTTCTGGGAAAAGGTCTTAAGAACGCCGGGCAGCAAGCTGGTCCGGAACATGGTACACTCTGAGCTTACCGAGTTCCGCATCCGGCACGCATCTTTCTCCGGCACCCGGCCCATCTTCGCATAAGCTTCTTCCTCGTTCACCAGCGACATGGTGACAACCTGTTGGAAGCCCGAGCCTTCCAGCAACCGGGAACACAGCCGGACAAAGCGGCCGTCAAGCAGCGTGCCGCCGGCGGTTGGCACGGCTGGCAGTATCGGAACAAAATTTTGGTAGCCGTAAGCTATGGCAATGTCTTCCACCACATCCATGCCGTGCATTATGTCGTTCCGGTAGGGCGGTATGGCAACCGTTCCGTTGCGGTATGCCAGGCCCATGCGCTGCGCCAGGCTAGCAAACTCCTTGGCCGAAAGGCTGGTGCCGAGCAGCCGGTTGGCATACTTGATATCAACCAGCATGCTGCGCGCCGCAAGGTCGGGGGACACCCTTCCGTTGATTTTTACCGTTTCGATGCTGCAGCCGGCTTCGGCCAGCGCCATGCAGATGATGTTCAGCGCCTCGTGCAGCGGCCGTTCCTGCGGTCCAGTAATGTCGATGAACAGGTTTTTCGTTTTCTCCGTTACCTTGGTCAGCTCGCCATTGATGATCGGCGGCAGGCTCAATACCTGCCGGTTCCGGTCCAAGATTACGGGATATATCGCTGCCCCTTCCAGGATGTGGCCATACTTGACGCCTTTCGGATGTTCGGCAAGGATGCGCGCTGGCGTCATGCTTTCCTCTAAGTCGAGAGGCACGAATTTTATTTGGTGTGGGCCAACTGCAGTATAAGTGAACGGCGCCTCCACCTTGTCCAAGTCATGCAGCCCTATGGCTATTTTTTTCCTTTTCCGGCCCATGGTCTCGTCGATCTTCTCCTGCAACTGGATCAGGCTGGAAATCTGGTCGGCCTCCAGCCTTGCGCCCCTTGTGACCGCACATGCGATGTGCGGCCTTATGCCAGCTACCGACCGGTCGACAGTAACGGTTAACTTGCCTTTGCCTGCATGCAACACTTGCGCGTTTCCCAGGCCAAAAAAGCTGCGCAACGCGCGGGCAAACCCTTCCGCGCTCAGCAGATCCGGCCGGTTGGGGAAGATCTCGAAGAACAGCTTCGACCCTTCCTTGCCTTCATACGGGCAGCCGAGCATAGGGATTGCCTGCTCTATGTCAGCGTCGGTAAGCTGCCTTCCCACCAGGCGCGAAAGGTATGACCGGTCGACCCCAATCAGCGCCATAGCTTCATCTCCCGCAGCATCTTTAGATCGTTCCGATAGTAGAAATTGCGGATGTCGTTCAGCCCGGCAAGAAGCATGACCAGCCGTTCCAGGCCCAGGCCCCAGGCCAGCACCGGCACCTCTATGCCCAGCGGCTTTGTCACTTCTGGCCGGAAAATCCCGGAGCCGCCAAGCTCTAACCACGCGCCCTTCTCGGCAAAATACACTTCCGGCTCCACGCTCATCTCGGTATATGGGAAATAGGCCGGCCGGAAGCGCACCTTTTCGAAGCCCATGCGCAAATAGAACTCTTTCAAGTAGCCCAGCAGGTTGCGGAACGTGACGGACTCGTCAGCCACTATGCCCTCTATCTGGGTGAATTGCGGCAGGCTCTTGTAGGTGATGGCCTCATTCCGGAACACGGTGCCGATGCTGAAAGCCTTGGCCGGCGGCTTGATCCGGGCCAGGCAGCGCGCCGAGACCGCGGTAGTGTGTGTGCGCAGCACGGCCTGCCGCGCTATCGCTTCGTTCCACGCGTAGCGCCAGCCTCGCGATCCGGTGCCCGCGCCGTTCTCATGCGCGCCCTTCACGCCGCTTACTATCTTCTTGTCTGGGAGTTTTGCGGTCGCCGGCTTTTCCATGTAGAAAGTGTCCGCCATGTCCCGGGCCGGATGGTCCTGCGGTTGGAACAGCGCGTCGAAATTCCAAAAGCCCGACTCGACGAGCGGGCCGCTTTCCTCCCTGAAACCGAGTTCGACAAAAATTTCCCTGACCCGGCCCTTATAATATTCAATTATGTGCGGCTTGCCCGGGTAGGCCTTCTCGCCGACCAGTTCGACATTATATGGCGCAAAATTGGCATTCTTCCACTGGCCGGTTTTCAAAAGCTCCGGCGTCACCGTCTTGATGTCCCCGGCCGGCCGCGTTTCGCCGCGTTCCTTACGCTCCGTTATCAGGTTGCGCTCCAGAAGCAGCCTTATCTGGTCGGCAGCCAGCGGCTTGCCTGCAGCGGTGTTTTCCAGCGCCGCACGCTCCGCTGAGTGTGTTACCGCTCCCGTAGCCATTATCTTTCCACCCTCCACGCCCACCCAACCCTTCTTCTTCGCCCATTGCAGAGCTATGCCTAAATTTTCGACTTTGGCCTCGGCCAGAGGTAAGCTTTTTCCAACCTTGAGCATAGCCATAAGCCGTTCCTCCGGCAAGCCGTTTTCCAAGTACCTTTTCCCTTCTTCGGTCAGCCGATACATGGGGCCGGAACGCTTGTCGCCGGTTCCGCGGTTCATGATAAAAATAAGCGGCCCGGCAAATAAAGGCAGCTGGCTCTGATTATGACTGGACGACGAACATGGCTAGGGTGACCAGCACCAGCTCCGCAATTACCAGCACCCCGACTACCTCATATTCCTTCGCATTCCGGCCGAACAGCCTGGGGAACAGCTTGAGGATTATGTGCGTTACCGAAGACACCTTCCCCTGCGGCATGCCCAACCCGCCATCCTTGGCCGGTGTGCCGAAATTTTCCGCCCGGAACCGGCTGCGCATTTTGAGCAGCAATTCCGCGAAGAACGGCAGGAACAGTATTATTGCGATCTTCTGCATGTTGCCCAGAATAGCCAAAACGGCGATGAACGCGCCGACCGAATAGGTTAGGGTGTCGCCAGGAAACACCCTTGCCGGATACCGATTATAAAACAGGAAGCCGAGCAGGGCCCCGGCTGCGGCAAACGCCAGGATGGCCAGCCAGACAAAGCCAGTCGCATATGCCTTGTAGCCGAGCGCGGAGATTATTACAATGCCGAGGGCAGCCTCAAGGCCGTTGTACCCGGCCAGCATGTTGAAGCCGTTGGCTGCGCCCACTATTCCTATCGGTATGGCAAGCAAAGGATAAAGTATGCCGAGGTTCGTGTTGCCAAGGAACGGCAGCTCCATGAAGCTGTCGCCGGCATTTATTACCGCCAGAGGTATGGCGATGGGTATGGTCAGCAGCGGCTTCTGCCACTTGCGCAGGCCGATCTTCCAGCCCAGGATGTCGTCCGTGAAGCCGATGAAGCCGGCCAATAGCATGGCGGTAAGGGCCGCGAATATTTCCAGCAGGTTGCCGTCGCCCTTGAACACGAAGGTGATGGAAAAGATGAACGCCATGACTGCCAGGCTGAAGCCGGCGATGAACGCAATGCCGCCCGCCTCCGGCACCAACCTCTTGTCCGCCTTGTTCATGTCCTTGCCTTCCAGGCCGATCTTCCTGGCTACCCTTATCCAGAATTTGGCGAGCACTAGAGTTGCCAGCAAGGCGCACGCGGATATCGCAACAAGAAACAGCATATCGCTATCGGTCGGCATATAATAAACTCTTCCGAACCTTAATAAATAGCAGGCGCAATAGACTCTATGCTCAGCAAGGCGCAGAATGCGGTCGCCAGTTTTCCCATTTTCGGATGGATAGCCAAGAACCTTCACATCATTGTGCTGATCGGCATCATGCTTGCCGCGTTCTGGATCAGGATACCGCCGGTCAAGTTCAACGAGATCAATGGCCTGGATGAATTCTACTTCTACCGGATCAGCGAATATGTGCTGACCCACGGCTTACAGTTGCCGGAACGCGACCTGATGCGAAACTATCCGTTCGGCTCCAACCCGTCCCAGGACGATTTGCTCGGCACGCTGTTCATCCCGCCGCTAATGTACATACCCATTGCAGCTTTCCTTTCCCTGTTCGGCGCCAAGCTGTTCTATTACACCTTTGTCATGTATTATGCGCCGATCATGGCAGTATTGGCCGCTTTGGCCATGTACATATTTGGCCGCGAATTCTACGATCGGAAAGCCGGGCTGTTCGCTGCCCTGCTCGTCTCCACAGTTCCGGCATTCCTCACCAGGACCATGGGCACCAGCATTGAAAAAGAGCCAACAATAGCGCCTTTCATGATATTCGCCATGGCTTTGTTTTACGGCGCCTACAAGCGCATGTCCTGGAAGTACGGCCTGCTTGCCGGCCTGTCCCTTTTCCTGGTCGATTTAACTTCCAGCATCGTGCAGTTCTACATATTGGTGATCTCGATATTCTGCATCCTTGCATTCCTGCAATACAAGAATACGAGCCGCCTGTTCTACTCGACATTTTTCCTGTTCATTGGCCTGTGTGTCGGCCTGCTTTTTTACAAGAGCGTGCTGAAGGGCCCGCTCGGCCTGATTTTCATGGGCGTTGCGGCCATGGTAGCCATATCGTACCTGCTGCAGCGGCGCGGCATGATCAAGGAAAGCCAGCAGCACTATCTGCCGTTCGCCATCCTAGGAGTCGGCTTTGTGCTGGTTTTTGCCTTGATTGTGGCCACCGGCCGCCTGGAAAGCACCATCAACAATTTCGACACCCTGATTTCCCAAAAGAACCGCGACCCGATAGGTTTCACTGTCGCTGAAAACCAGCCGGGCAATGTGGCAAGCGCCATCGACTCGTCGGACGCCAAATACGCGGCCAGCCGGCTAGGCATTCTGGCACCGCTTGCCCCGCTGTTTTCAGTCTGGCTGTTCGCCTTTGTCGGTTTTGGCCTGATGATATACCAACTGGTCAGGACGCGCGATTTCGCCTACCTGTTGCCAATAGTGTGGATGTTCGGATCCCTGTGGGCCACCAACTTCCAGATAAGATTTCTTTTCCTGTACGGGCCGGCAGCCGCTTTCCTGGCCGGCTATGCCCTGTCTTGGATCGCCAACCAAGCGCAGCGCTTTGCGCCGGAGAGCAATGAGTGGCGCAGATATGCCGTATCCGGCGCTTTGCTGATCGCATCCTTCACCCTGCTGTACGTCTTGCTACCTTCCATACCAGCCGGCGGGTCGATAAATTTGCAGCCGATCGCAAGCATAACCGCCAACATAGCAGCGCTGGGCGCGCTGTTCCTATTGTTGCGCAAGGATTTCAGCCTGGAAAGCCTCGGCTATCTCCTTGGCTCCTATATCGGCATCGGCATCATCGCATGGATGCTGTTCGGGCAGGAGTCTTTGCTCATCTACCCGTTCCTGTTTTCTTTGGTAATGGCCGGCTTTTTTGCCTACTTGAAAAAAATGCCGTATCGGCAGCTTTTGCCTCCGACCGCATTTTTCCTCATCAGCCTGCTGCTGGCTGCCAACCTGGTCAACGGCTTCATATACGCAAGCGGCATCGGCCCGACCATCTGCTTCCCACATTTGCTGCAGGCCAATGAACCGTGCGTGAAACTGGATGCCAATGGCAACCAGATCCTGGCGCAGGGCCAACCATGGTATGCCGCCATGGACTTCCTTGCACAACAGCCGGCCAATTCCAACGTCCTGTCCTGGTGGGATTTCGGCTATTGGTTCCAGACCAGGGGCAAGCAACCGAGCGTGAGCGACGGCGGCTATGGACCGAGGCATGAGATAGCCGACTGGTTCACTGATAGACCGGAAAACTGGTCGGCCTACCTCCCATGGCTGCGCGACAAGTACAAAGTCTCTTACATCTTTATGGACTACACGTTGCCCAGCAAGTATGGGGCCATATCGGCCATCCACTTGCGCGGCGACCCGAACATCCAGCAGGTGCTGCAGGTGCAGCAGAGCAGGCAGTTCCAGCGCGGCAACACCACGGTAGTTGAATTCTGCTGCATTTCCACCAGCCAGGCCCAGTTCGTCATCTGGCTGCCGATCGACCAGCAGGGCGGTATTGCCGGCCAGCCGCAAGTTTTGGGCCGGCTGGGCGAGCAGCAATATGTGCCGTCCGGCTACCTCAACGAGGTCTGCACGCCGAACGGGATAGTGCAAGCGGGCAACCAGAGCCAGGACATCGGCGGCTGCCTTTCCGTATCCAGCTTCGGCGTGTTCTATGTGCCGGAAACGGTGGAGAATACAATATTCACCAGCCTGATGTTCATGGACGGCGCCGGCCTGCCGGTGAAGAAGGAATTCGACAACCAGCTGATAAAGATATACAAGGTCATTTATGATAGCAACGCAACTGCCGGCTGATGGGCCAGATTGCAGCATAAAAAGCGCGCCGGCCCATCTAAATGATGAAAATATGCATCGCCTGCTCGGCCGGCGGCCACCTTACCGAAGTGCAGCAACTGCGCGCCGCTTATGAAAACCATGACCGCTTCTTCCTGACCTTCCGGCGCATCGACTCCGCTTATCTGGCAAGGACGGAGAAGGTTCATTTCATCACGGATCCGAAGCGCAACCCGCTGGCATTGCTGGCCGCTGCCGTCGCTTCTTTCATCGTTTTCATGCGGGAGCGGCCAAAGGTTGTGCTTACCACCGGCGCCGGGGTAGCCGTCCCGGTCTGCGCCATCGCCAAGCTGTTCGGCCGCAAAGTGATATATGTGGAAAGCTTCTGCCGGGTCGTGCAGCCGTCCATCACCGGCCGGCTCCTATACCCGGTTGCCGACCTGTTCATCGTGCAATGGCGGGAGATGCTGCGCCGCTTCCCGAAAGCGGCCTACGGCACGTTGTTCTGATATGATATACGTAAGCGTTGGCACCCATCGGGAAGGCTTCGACCGGCTGGTCAAGGCAGTTGACGCGCTGGCCGCGAGCGGTAAGTTAAGGGGCGTGCTCGCCCAGATTGGCAATTCCGGCTACCGGCCGGCCCATATAAAATGGTTCCGCTTTGCCGCCAGCACCGAAGAAATAGAAAAGCATTTTGCGGCTGCCAATTTGGTGATTACGCATGCCGGTGCCGGCGCAATCATCAACGCCATCAAGGAAGGCAAACCGACGGTCGTAGTTCCAAGATACCGCAAGTTCCATGAGCACTCGGACGACCACCAACTGGACATCTGCCATGAATTGGAGCGCACCGGCAGGATCGTGGCGGTATATGATATCGAGCGCCTCGGCACCGCTATCCAGCAAGCGCTGCGGTTGCATGCCATAACAAAGCGAAAACCAAAGGCCGTTGACATTATCGAGGAGTTTTTATGGAACCAGCTAGCATAGTCGTGCTGACCCACAACCGCAGGGAAGTTCTGGGAAAGACGCTGGCAGCCATGCTGCGTTTGGACTATATGCCAGGCTATGAGATAATCGTCGTCAACGACGGCTCTAGCGATGGCACTGAGCAGCTGTTGCGCAAATTCAAAGGCCAGATGCGGCTACGGATAATCAACCAAGCCAGGCAAGGGCCGTGCCGCGCCCGGAACAACGGCATCCGGGCCGCAAGGCACCCTATAATTGCCATAATGGACGACGACTGCATACCAACACATGCCTGGCTCAAGGACCTGGCCGCCGGTTTCACCACAAGCGATATTGGCATGGTGAGCAGTTTCAGCCGGCATGGCGGCACTTCTACCGCTTTCCGGAAGACGGCGCTGCAAAAAGCCGGGCTGTATGATGAGCAATATTTTTATTATCGGGAAGATACTGACCTGGTTTTCCGCCTGCTAGATGCCGGCTACCATGTAAAAATGGTCCGGGCCAAGTATGTGCACGACCACAAACTGGAGGCCCCGAAAACCATCGGCGGCTTGCTGCGCCATGCGCTTGAGCGGCTGGCCTACCACAAGAATGACGTCCTGCTTTACAAGAAGCATCCGAAACGCGCCGTCAGCTTCCTTGACATCAAGCTTGGCTTCATCGTCAACCCGGCGCGCGATTTCGGGGCAGCGACCGGCGGCTGGTCGAAATGGGCATACCGCAGCTGGGAGCCGATGCGCCTGTCCTCGCCGCGCGGCATAGTGTATTTCGAGGCTTCAAAACCATACCATCTTGCCCTGATCTTCCTTGCCGGAGTTTTTTATGTGCTGGCCGTCAAGACCGTCAGGCTGGCCGCCAGCCTTAAGTTTGGCAAGCTGCTGCTTTGAGCGGCAGTCTTGGGAACCACACGACGATAAAATCAACTTATAAGGCCTATGCCAAAATAAAGCTATGCCAAATTTCTGGCGCGACCGCAACGTCTTGGTGACCGGGGCAAACGGCTTTGTCGGCAGCATGCTTGCCGCCAGCCTGGCCGGCCAGCAGGCCAATGTGGTCGCCGCGGTAAGAGATATAAGGCCGAAATCAACCCTGGCGTACATGGGGGTTGAAAAGAAGCTGCATGGGATTGCCAAAGGCGACCTGGCCGACTTCAGTTTCGTTGCGCGGGTAATGGATGAATACGAAATCAGCCATTGCTTCCATGTTGCCGCGCAGCCGATAGTCGGCATCGCCAACCACTCCCCGTTGCAGACCTTCGAAACCAACATCAAGGGAACGTGGAATGTCCTTGAAGCCTGCCGGAACTGCAAGACCTTTGCCGGCCTGGTGGTGGCGAGCAGCGACAAGGCGTATGGCAGCAACCCGAACCTGCCGTACCAGGAGGACTATCCGCTCAACGCCACCAACCCTTATGACGTCTCCAAGGCCTGCACCGAAGCGGTGTCAAAGGCATACTTCTCCACCTACGGCCTGCCGTTGGCCATAACGCGCTGCTCCAACATATATGGCCCGGGCGACTTGAACTTTTCCCGCATAGTCCCAGGCACTGTGAAGACGCTGATATTCGGAGAGCAGCCGATAGTGCGCAGCGACGGCACGCCAGTGCGCGACTTCATCTACATCGATGACACCGTCTCGGCCTACCTGGCTCTGGCGGAAAACCTGCAGCGCAAAGACGTCAATGGCCAGGCGCTGAATTTCGGCGGCGGCGGCCCGATAAGGATAATCGATGCGGTGGAGAAGATAATCAAACTTTCCGGCAAGAAGCTGAAGCCGAAAGTGGTCGGCACCGGTAAGCTGAAAGGAGAGATTGATGCGCAATACCTGTCCAATGAGAAGGCCAGCAAGCTGCTCGGCTGGGCGCCGAAGACCAAGCTCGAGGACGGCTTGCTGAAGGCATACGGCTGGTACGAAACTTATTTCCGCGACGGTGGCTATATCTGAACGGCTATTTCCACACTTTCCAGCTTGCCTTGCCGGAATTCCACATGCCATTCAGGTCAAGGACGTCCTTGAACGTGTTTACCGATCCCCAATAGCCATGGTGCTGGTAAGCCATAAGCTCGCGCTTTCTTGACAACTCGGCAAATACCTGGGTTTCCAGTTCACCGCCATTACCTAGATGCTCGAAGATGGCGCGTTTAAAGACGAAGAAGCCGCCGTTTATCCATTTATCCAGCCGCGGCTTCTCTTTAAAATCGACGACCTGCATTTCGGCGTTTATCTCTATGATGCCGTATTGGCTGTAGGGGTTGACGGCAGTAAGGGTAGCGGTTTTGCCGTGATCTTTATGGAAAGCATAGAGCTTTCTTACGTCAACGTCGCTGACATCATCCCCGTACGCCACAAAGAAATCATCGCTGATCAAATCGGCTATCTTGAGCAGCCGGCCAGCCTTGGTCGTGTCCATGCCGGTATCGACAAATTCAATATTCCAGCCTTCTTTCTGGCCGGCGAAATGCTGCCTTATCTTCTCCCCCAGGTAGCCTAGGCACAGGATGAAGTCGTTATGCCCGTAATGGGAGAAGATCTTCATGACATGCCAAAGGATGGGCTTGCCGCCGATCTCAATCAAGGGTTTGGGGATATTTTCCGTGTACGGATAAAGCCTGCTGCCCCGGCCCCCGCAGAATATGGCCACTTGCATGGTCAATATGCTTATTCGTCGGTACGCGAATAAAAGGGTTCCGCAAGCAAAGCAGTTTTTAACCGCCGGCACCCATATTTATCTGAGAGGCAGTGATGCTGTTTTTAAACACCATGCCAACTAAACAAGGACTATGAAAATACTCGCTCTCAACCCCCCATTCCTGAAGGGATATTCGCGGCAGTCCAGGTCGCCGTGCGTCGCCAAGGGCGGCACCATCTACTATCCGTATTACTTGGCATATGCGGCAGGAGTTGCTGAACAGGCCGGCCATACCGTCAAGCTGGTCGATGGCGTTATCGAAGACTGGACGCACAAGGACGCTGCCAACTTTGCGAAAGGCTTCAACCCCGATTTGGTGGTGATGGACACCAGCACGCCCAGCATCAAGAACGATATTCAAGTGGCCATTGCCGTCAAACAAGCAGCCCCAAACGCGCACATGAATCTCGTCGGCACGTTGCCCACCAACCTGCCGGAGTGGCTGCTCAACCAGACCGAGCTGATTGATTCGGCTGCCCGCGGCGAATACGATTTAACCACAATGGCCCTGGCCGAGGCCTTGGAAAAGGGCAGGCCGCTGGACGGCATACCGGGCATCTCATTCCGACACGCTTCTGGTTTTGCCCACACTGGACCGGCCAAGCTGGTGGAAGATTTGGACCAGTTGCCATTTGCCGCTGAGATCTACATGAAGCATTTGGGTAAGGAGCGCATCAAGAAATATTTCTATGCGAGCATTACCTGGCCGGAGATACAGATCCTGACGGCCAGAGGCTGCCCCTACAACTGCAGCTTCTGCAACATACCGATGAAGAAGAGCTACCGCACCCGCAGTGTGAAGAGCGTGGCTGATGAATTCGAATACATCCAGAACGAGATGCCGTGGCTGAGTGAGATCATGCTTGAGGACGACACTTTCCCAGTGCAAAAGGACCGGACCGTGGACATCTGCAAGGAGCTCATCAGCCGCAAGATTGATGTCACCTGGAGCTGCAACGCCAGAGTTAACATGGACACCGAAACTATGGACTGGATGAAGAAGGCCGGCTGCCGGCTGATGTGCGTCGGCTTCGAGAGCCCGACTCAGCAGTCGCTTAACGCCGTCATTAAGGGCACCACTCAGGACATGCAGATGAACTTCATGGAAAACGTCAAGAAAACCGGTTTGCTGATCAACGGCTGCTTCATACTTGGCCTGCCGCACG
The DNA here is from genome assembly GCA_016202785.1 of Candidatus Aenigmatarchaeota archaeon. Lineage (GTDB taxonomy): Archaea > Aenigmatarchaeota > Aenigmatarchaeia > QMZP01 > QMZP01 > JACQOC01. The sequence continues at coordinate 3,230 of JACQOC010000122.1, read as the reverse complement.
ACAACCAGGAGAGCATGATGCGCACCATCCAGTTCGCCAAAATATTGAACCCGAACACCGCGCAATTCTATCCGCTGATGGTGTACCCAGGCACTGGCGCTTATGCCTGGGCCAAGCACAACGGCTTCCTGGAGACCGAGGACTTCGACAAGTGGCTTACTGACGACGGGCTGCATAACACTCCGGTCAGCAGGCCAGACCTGAGCCGGGAGGAAGTGCTCAAATGGTGCAACCGCGCCCGGCTGGAATTCTACGTGAAGAACCCGCGCTATTTGGCTAAGGTCGTGCAGCAGGCGGTAACCGATCCCAGGGAAGGTGTCAGGATAATAAAGGGCGGCACCACGCTCGGCCGGCACCTGTTCAAGTACCTGTTTACCAGCGATGCCAAGGTCAACATGGAACTGGAGAAGGAGGCATCCAAACTTGCGCCGCCAAATGATCCAACAAAGCCAGGCACGTCCAACAAACTGCCGATCGCAAACTGATTTTGCCGCCGATCTCCGTTGCTGCGAAGCGGCGCCCAAACCTTATGAAAACTTCCATCATCATTTTAAACTGGAATGGCAAACGCCATCTTAGGGGCTGCCTTGCATCCATCGCTCGGCACACTAAATCCCCGCATCAGATAATCGTTGTTGACCAGGGTAGCAAGGACGGCAGTGTGCAGTTCATAGAAGAAAATTATCCAGCCGTCAAAATCATAAGAAATCGTCAGAACGTCGGCATTGCGAAGGCCACTAACCAGGCCTTTAGGATAGCTAAAAACGAGTACGTCTATTTGCTGGGGAACGATACCATTGTGACTGACGGCTGGCTGGAATCGTGCATAAAGATAATGGAATCAGATCGACGCATTGGTTGCGTAGCCTCAACACTCGTCCCGCCTGGCATGTTAGGCCGGATAGTGCCGGAAAAGCGGCGTTTCAGCAAGGACAATGCCTGCAGCCAAGGCATGCTGATAAGGCGCAAGGTGTTGGACCGCATTGGCTACTACGATGAGAACAATTTCAATCCATATGGGGGGGAAGAAACAGACTGGAATTATCTGCTGCGTCGCGCCGGTTACCGCATACTTGAAACAAAAGAGAGTATCGTCGGCCACATCGGCGGCGGCGACACCAAGCGGCAGAACCCGGATCGCGAGCTGTTGCTCAACGTCGGCCGGCTGAAAGCCATGCTGTTTAACGATTCCTTTTTTAGCTTCCTCAAGCGGTTGCCCGGGCTTGCTCTGGTCTTTTTTAATGGGCTGAAATCCGGAACAGCGAAAGTGATACTCAAATCCTACTACACAAACTTCCAGAACCGCGCCACCATCTACCGCGAACGGCAGAAACGTGACGAGCTTATCGGAAGACTGCGGCAAGAGCAACGGCTTGCTGGAATAGATTGGTTTTGACAGTCTGCATTCACAAAAATCAGCTTAAATAAAATCCGGTTGATTATACTATGGATGTCTCAGTAATTGTCCCGGCATACAACTCCAGGCATACGATTTCTGAATGCCTGCGCGCACTCCAGTCTCAAAACTGCCAACACAGCTACGAAATAATTGTGGTTGATGACGGTTCCAATGACGGTACCGTAGGCGTGGCCCGCAGATCCATCCGCAATATCGTAAAGCAGCCGCACTGCGGGCCGGCTGCCGCGCGTAATCATGGTGCCAAGCAGGCACATGGCTCACTTCTGCTTTTTACTGACGCCGATTGCACGCCGGCTCCTGATTGGATAACAGAAATGGTCAAACCGTTCAAGGACAAATCGGTAGTCGGCGTGCAGGGCGTTTACAAAACCCGCCAAACCAGTCTACTTGCCAGGTTCGCGCAGCTTGAGATAGAGGATCGGTACGATCGGATGGCGAGAAAGAAAATAGACTTCCTCTCCACCTATTCTGCCGCTTACCGGAGATCGGCTTTTCTGAACAGCGGCGGTTTCGACGAAGGCTTTACCGATTCCAGCGGCGAGGACGCCGATCTCTCGTTCCGATTGACCGGCTCTGGAAGCAAAATGGTGTTCAATACCGCTGCCGCTGTTTACCACCAACATCCGGACACACTGACCAAATATCTGCGCCAAAAATACTCTCGCGCCTATTGGCGCGTCCGCCTATACCGCAAGCACACCGGAAAAATGATAAGCGAATCATATACGCCGCAGAGTTTAAAGCTGCAGATTGCGTTGTTTTGCCTACTTCCAGTTTTAGTCATTTATCCGATCATCCCACATCTATGGACAATCCCAACTGCTCTAATATTCGCCCTTTCCCTGCCGCTGACGGTGAAGAATCTGAGAAAAGACGTTATTGTCGGGTTCGCAACGCCGTTCTTGCTGTTCCTTAGGACGGCGGTGTTCACCCTAGGTCTGATCGCAGGCCTATTGCCTTGGCGGAGGAAGCGATGAAAATATTGCACGTCTGCAATCATTTCCATCCGTGCATCGGCGGCATGGAAAAATATGTGCAGGGTGTGTGCAAAGGCCTTGCCGAACGCGGCCATCGCAACGACGTCGCCTGCCTGGATCGCTGCGCCCATTCAAACAATTGTTTGCCATCGCGGGGCAGGTTGGCCAAAACACAAATCTATCGCTTGCCTTTCGTTGACTTGCGATTCTATAAAATCTGCCCTTCGGTGTTGCGCTTGGTCAAGGGCTACGACATTATCAACGTTCATGGCATTGGCTTCTTCTCCGATTTCCTCATCCTCACCAGTTTGCTCCACCGGAAGAAAATAATTCTGACCACGCACGGCGGTGTTTTCCATACCAGTCGCGGCCAGAGGCTCAAATCTTTATACTTCAATCTTGTCCAGCATCTTTTGCTGCGGCATTGCAAGGCAATAATAGCGGTGAGTAGGAACGACATGCGTATCTTTGGCCGACCAGCGAACCTGTCGTTAATCCAAGAAGGCATCGACTACGGCAAATTCGCTACGCTGCGCAACTCCGGCAATGCCTTGCTATACATAGGCCGGCTGGCGGCCAACAAGCGCCTTGACCGCCTTATCCAGGCCTTTTCTGTGATGTGCCGTATACTCCCAGAGGCAAAGCTGTTCATTGCCGGCCCGGGACAAGAAGATTTGGTAAGGCGCTTGAAAGCTGTGACCGCGCAAAACGGCCTGCAGAGGCACGTATTTTTCTGCGGCAGCGTATCCGAAAAACAGAAGCTGCGGTACATGCGAATGTCAAGGTTCTTCGTCTCGGCGAGTGAATATGAAGGTTTTGGCATAGCCCTGGTT
>JACQOC010000127.1 GCA_016202785.1 Candidatus Aenigmatarchaeota archaeon | reverse complement strand
TTGGTGGCGCTGCCGGCGGTGACGTTGAACACCCCGGTGCCGTTGTCAAGGACGGTGGCGTTGATGCGGATGGCGATGTTGCTCCTGGTCAGGCTCACGTTGGCGAAGGTCTGGTTGACGGTTGGCCGGTAGGTGTCGATGACAAATGTGCGGTTAGCAGAAGCCGCCGACCTGGTGGCGGAGTCATTGACATAGACCCGGTAGGTGTGCAGCCCTTCGATTAGTGTGCCGGAGGTGAACTCGCAGGACCGGTTGTTTGCCACCGTGGTGTTGAAAGCGGTAGTTGAATTGCTGCCATCGACCGCAAACACGCAGTTGGCGGTGTTGTTTTCCGTGAAGGTGAGGTTGACGCTCAAGAAGGCCTGCGAAATATTGGCGCTGGCGCCAGGCGTCGGCGTCGTGTAGGCGAGGTTGGTTGGATCGGTAAGGTCGACATATAGCCAGTCGCTGGAGGCATTTACGGTATAATTGCCTTGGTCACCGGTTCCGTTTACCGCGGTGATATTGAATGTATAGTTACCTTCCGGCAGGCTCGCGAAGAGCTTTCCAGTGAAGCTATCGTTGGTGGTAACATCGATCAGGGAACTGTTGGTGTAGTATCTGAATATGGTGTAGTTGGCGATGCCGTCGCCGCTAGGTGTGGTCCAGTTGACTGAGAAATTGCCGTCGTTATCGAAATTCTTGGTGGCGTTTCCCTCGAAATGGACTGCGGTAGGGGCGCCAGGCAGCGCAATTGTCAGCGCGATGTAGGCGATAGTAGAAGCGAGGAAGATGATTGAAGCTAATAGCAGGCCAGCTCTCTGGAGAGCACCATTCATCAGGAACCGCTTATTATTTGATTCCTAATATAAAAGCATTACGCTCAGGCTACAGGCGCCGGCTGCCGCTTTATAAGATACTTATGAATATAACTGATGCCAACGGTCACCGGCCTGGGCGGCTTTCACGAAGTGGGAAGGCAGGCTATTTTCATCGATTCCGGGACGGAAAGCCTGCTTATCGATTATGGGATAAGCATCCAGAACATGGCCGTGCCGCTGCCAATACCCAAAATGCCGGGCGCGGTCGTATTGAGCCACGCCCATCTGGACCATTCCGGCCACCTACCTAGCCTATATTTGAAAGGCTATCCGGGCGCGGTATACGCAACCGACACCACGTTTGCGCTGTCCGACCTGCTGCTGCGCGATTCGCACAAGGTCCAGATGCTGAACGGCCTGCGGCCGCACTATGATCTGATTGACGTTGACACATTTGGCAAGGCCGGACGGCGCGTCGCTTTTGGCGACCCATTTGGTTTGAAGGGCGCGACCGTAACGCTGTCTGACTCGGGCCATGTGCCGGGCGGCGGCAGCGTACTGGCCGAAATCGGCGGCAAGCGCATACTGTATTCTGGGGACATTAAGTTCGGCCGGACGGAACTGCTCGACGGAGCGTTCACCGACTTTGAAGGCATCGATTTACTTATAACCGAGGCCACCTATTCCTACAAGAACCATCCAGACCGTAGCATGATGCGGGAGCGGCTGCGCAGCCATGTGCAGGAAGTGATAGGCAACGGCGGCATCGTGCTGATACCGTCGTTCGCAGTCGGGCGGGCGCAGGAGATGATCTGCATGTTGTATGACCTGGGCATACCGATGTATATCGACGGCATGGGCGCCAAGGCCACGAGGATAATACTTGACCACAAGCATTCGATAAGAAGGCCGGAGAAACTGGAGCAGGCCTTCGCGGCCGCGATCAAGATAAAAAAGCATGCGGAGCGGCGCCAAGTGACAAAAAAGCCGTGTATTATCGTGACTTCGGCCGGCATGTTGCAGGGCGGGCCGGCCAAGCTTTACATGCGCGAAATATACAACAAGCCGGAGTGCTCGGTAGTGCTGAACGGCTTCCAGATGGCAGGCACGCCGGGCAAGATATTGCTTGATACGGGCAGGTATGTGGATGACGACATCGATGTGCAGGCCAAGCTCAAGGTTGAATTCATGGACTTCTCGTTCCATTGCGGCCGCGACAACCTGCTGAAATTCATCCGGAAAGTCAACCCAGGAATGGTAGTTCCGGTGCACAGCGAGCATGTGCAGGAATTTTCCGCGGAATTGAAAGGCATGGGCTTTGCCAGCGCTCCGATACGCAACGGCGAAACCATCGCAGTCTGAGCCGTTCAGCTGACCTTTCTTACCGATTTGCCCCGCTCCATCGGCTGGATTTCCAGCCTGGCCTTGGCAAACTTCTTTCCCGGCCAGGCGGGATTTAAGCGGTCGAGGAATATGGCAAGGGCGGCAACCTCGGAATGCGGCTGGCTGCCAACGGCCACGTTCCAGTCCGCAAGCTGGAAAATTTCCGGCGGAACCTTTTCGCCGCCGATGACTATCGCAATGCCCCGACACTTCCTGATTGCGCCGACGCTCTTTTCCAAAGGTATGCCGTAGGCGGTAAGGTGGACTATTTTGCATTTAAGGGAATTAAGAATGCCTTTCCAGTTGTCTGTGTACTCAACGGAAAAGTTGCCGCCCCACTGCGCTACCATTTTCTGCACCGCCTTTTCCAGGCCGGCATCTTTTTGGCCGGAATAATACATGCGGTCGGCGCCGAAGGCCCGGGAAACTAGCGCGCAATGCGTAGTTATCCTTTGGTCGCGGAAGATGCGGTGCCCGAGCCTGATGACAGTAAGCATGGAATAATAATAGGTTTGTTAAATAATAGCGATGGGGCTGGTTCTCAACGGCGGGAAAGTTTTTGCCGGCGGCAAGCTGCGGCGCCTCGATGTCAGGATTGAAAACGGGAAAATAGCTGAGGTCGGTACAGGCCTTGAAGGCGGCAGGGAAATAGGTTGCAAGAACAAATTGATCCTGCCCGGCGCAATCGACTGCCATGTCCATTTCCGCCAGCCCGGCATGGAACGCAAGGAAGACTGGGAACACGGCAGCCGGGCTGCAGTAGCTGGCGGTGTGACCACGGTGATGGACATGCCAAACAGCGTCCCGCCGACGGTTTCTTTGGCCCGGCTGGAAGAGAAGAGAAGGTATGCCGCCAAGTCGCTCTGCGATTACTCGTTCCATTTCGGCGCGGCCGCAGGCAACATAAGCGACATCAAAAAATGCGGCCTGCCTTCGGTCAAAATATATGCGGCGGAGACCACGGCCAGCAAGGCCGCTGGCGCGAAGCTTATGCTCGCAACCTTCAGGGCGGCAAGAGAAGCGGGCATGACGGCAGCGGTGCATGCCGAAGACATGGATATCATACGGGCCAATGAGCTTCTTGCCCGGAACAAGGGCTGGAATTCAGTGGCCTACCATTCCTACATAAGGTCAGCGGAATCCGAAGCTAAGGCTGTGGCCAATGCTTTGGCTGCCCAGCGCCAGGCCGGCAGCAAGCTCCACATCTGCCATTTGTCCTCGGCCGCGGCACTCGAACTGATGGAAGAGGCGGACCGGAATCTGGTCAGCTGCGAAGTCACACCCCATCATCTGTTCCTCAGCAAGGCGGGCGTAGCAGGTCTCGGCAACCTGGCCAAGGTCAATCCGGCCATTCATAGCTCTGACCGGAAGGCCTTGCTCAGGGCATTGTGTGCCGGGGCCATAGATTGCGTAGCTAGCGACCATGCCCCCCATACTATCGAAGAGAAATCACGGCCTTACTGGGACGCGCCGTCTGGAGCGCCGGGCGTGGAAACCATGCTGCCGCTGTTGCTGGACGCGTGCAACCGGGATATGCTTGCCATCGCTGACATTGTTAGGGCACTGTGCTCCAGGCCGGCGGAAATATTCCGCCTGGCCGGCAAGGGGCAGATCAGGACTGGGTTTGACGCCGACATTGCCGTTGTCGATATGAAGGCGCGTAAGGCTGTGGAAAACACCATGCAGCAGACAAAGTGTAAATGGACGCTGTTCAGTGGCCGGCATTTGCGCGGCTGGCCGGTCATGACCATGGTCAGGGGCAATATAGTATATTCTAAGGAAGGGTTCGCCGCCGGCTTCAAGGGCGCTGAAGTTTCCGTGGTGCGGCCGGATTTAAGGAAGGCTGATAAGTGATTCACATGGCCGACATACGCATCGAACTGCTGGGCATGAAACTGCGCAACCCGACCATATTGGCCTCGGGTATTGTCGGCTCGACCAAGGCTTCCGTCGCTTTCGCGGCCGCCAACGGCGCCGGTGCCGTGACCATAAAATCGGTGACCCGGGACAGGCGAGACGGATTCGCCAACCCGACAATAATCACTTTTGAAGCCGGCATGCTCAACGCCGTCGGCTATTCCAATCCGGGCGCGAAGCAAGCCGCCATGGAGTTTGCCGACCTGTCGGACATTCCGGTACCGGTGATCGGCAGCCTGACCGGGACTAAGACCGAGGATTTCGTCTACGTCATGCAGCAATTGAAAGGCTGCCCATTCGCGGCCATCGAGATGCCGCTTTCCTGCCCGCATACCCCCGGCTTTGGAACCATGGCGGGGCAGCACAGCCCGGAAGCGACCAAGGAAATCACCAAGGCGGTGGTGAAGGAAACCAAGCTTCCGGTAATCGTCAAGCTCTCGCCGGTAATTCAGGAAATTGCTGATGTGGCGAAGGCGGCGGAGAAGGCCGGAGCGGCTGCCATAAACATGGGCAACACCGCCGGCCCGGGGATGATAATTAACACTGGCCTGAAGAAACCAGTGCTGTCCGGAACGGCGGGCGGCATCAGCGGCCCGGCCTTGCGCCCGTTGGCGGTGCGCTGCGTGTATGACATATACAAGGCGGTGAAGATACCGATCATCGGCACCGGCGGCGTGATGACCGGCAACGACGCCATCGAGATGCTGATGGCTGGCGCGCAGGCGGTGGGAATCGGCACGGCTATCCATTATCGCGGCATCGATGTCTTCAACAAAGTGTCAAAAGAAATCGCGCAGTTCATGGATCAGGAAGGCTACCGCTCGATAAAGGAGATGGTCGGTGCCGCCCATGCATGACATCCCTTCATTCAGCTTCAGCCGCCCGGCCAGGCTCGAGCAGCCGCAGGCAGTAAGGATAGAACAGATAGTGGACGAGGCGAAGAACATAAAGAGTTTTTATTTTTCCCTCGATGCCGATTGCAAGGCCGGCCAGTTCCTGATGGTCTGGCTTCCTGGAGTGGGCATGAAGCCGATGGCGGTCTCTAGCCAGAGCGGCAAGCTGGCGAGCATAACTACAGCAGCCGTCGGCAGCTTTTCGAAACGGCTGTTCGAGCTGAAAGTCGGGGACCGGATGGGCGTCCAAGGGCCGTACGGCAAGCCGTTCGATCTCGACGCGGGAAAGAGCTTCGTCTTGGTCGGTGGCGGTTACGGGACCGCGACTATGGTCTTCCTGGCTGACCAATTACTCGCCAAAAACAAGAAGGTGACGATGATTTGCGGCGCACGGTCGAAAGAATATTTGCTGTACACGGACCGGTTCAAGGCCATGAAAATGGAAACCTTATATTGCACCGACGACGGCAGCTTCGGTCGCAAGGGTTTCGTCACCCAGGCCCTGAAGGAAGCTCTGAAAGAGAAACCAGACTGCATCTGCACTTGCGGCCCGGAGCCGATGATGAAAGCCGTCCTCGGGATGGCACAGGAAGCGAAAATAAGGTGCCAACTATCCATCGAACGCTACATGAAATGCGGGATAGGGATATGCGGTTCCTGCTGCATCGACCCGACCGGCGAACGGATATGCACCGAAGGGACGGTGTTCGATGCGAAGCGGGCTGCCGCTCTCACGGAATTCGGTCGTTACCATCGCGACGGATCCGCTACGCGGCACGATTTCTAGCTTATTAAATTGTCCGGAAATATTTAGCATGTCCGGCGAGGATGTCGCAAGGGTTTTGCTTGAGATGAAAGCTGTCTCATTGAACACGTCTAAGCCATTCAGATATACATCAGGCATGCTTTCTCCAATTTATTGCGACAACCGTCTTTTGCTTTCCAACCCAGAGAAGCGTGAGCTTGTCGTGGACCGGTTCATCGAATCCGTCACGAAGAACAAGATATCATTCGACGTCGTCGCCGGCGTCGCGACCGCCGGCATACCGCACGCGGCCTTCATCTCCCAGAAATTAAGCAAACCGATGATATACGTGCGAGCCGAGAAGAAGGGCCACGGCAAGCATAATGCGATAGAAGGCGGCCTGGAAAGGGGGCAGAAGGTGCTGGTCATAGAGGACCATATCAGCACGGGCGGCAGCTCTGTGGCAGCCGTTAACGCCATCAAAGAGGCCGGTGGGAAAGTGGACTTTTGCCTGGCCATAACGACGTACGAACTAGACTCAGCTAAAAAGGCGTTTGAAGAAGCTACGTGCAAGGCCTTGACCCTGACCGACCTATCGACCATAATATCCGTGGCGGAGAAGATGGGTTATCTGACGAAGGAAGACGGCAGGAAAATAATCCAATGGAAGAAAGACCCACAGGGCTGGGGCAAGTCAATGGGTTTTGAATAGGCCTTTCAGGCTGCCGGCTATCAGCGGCGCCAACGATACCTTGCTGCAGGCCGTCTCTACGGAATCCGTGACCACTAGGTAATCGGCTTTGGCTTTCAAAGATTCCAAGGAATTGTTCAGGAACAGGCCGTGGGTGGCCCCGATGATCATCTTCTTTGCGCCCGATTCCTTTAGCTTGTCAACTGCGGCCAGCATCGTCGTGCCGCTCGAGATGATGTCATCGAGGATCATCACGTTCTTGCCACGCACTTCGATATCGGACTTGAGCGTGACGACCTTGTAGGTGATGTCCTTGCCCTTACAGGCGCATTCCGACTGCCGCTTGCCGCAGTTGGTGCAGATCTTCACTTTCTCCATGACGGCTTTCTTGCCGGTGGCGTTCGCTATCATTTCCGACGAGCCGAGGTCCGGACCGATGGCTTCGATGCCCGGATAGACGCTGCGCACATGGTCCAGCAGCAGCTTGCCGGCCGAGATGTTGGTGCACTTCACACCGTGGAAATCGAAAGTCTCGGGCTTCTTATGGAAATGCAGATCGACGCACAGCAGCCCTGTAACGCCTACCGACAGCAACAGCTTTGCGACGGTCTTCATGCTCAGCGCTTCGCCGTCCTGGAACCGCTTGTCCTGCCGCGCATATGGCAGATATGGAATAACAGCTGCGATGGATTTGGCGCCGGCATCGTGTAGAGCGTCAGCGAGAAGGAGCAACTCAGTGATGCGGCCGTTCTGGCCAGGATAGAGCTGGGCGACCAGCACGATGTCATGGCCGTTCACGGCGCCGACCCGCACATAGGTCTCCGCATCCGGGAAGCGGCGTATGGTCGGCGCGCTAATCTTGATGCCCGATATGTCCGATAGCTTGCCGGCAAGTCCGGAACTGTAGCTGTCCGGCACGATGAGCATAAGTAGCATGCGCACCATGGAATAAATGCTTTTGAATCAGGCCGGGACAATACCTGTATGGGTTTCCTCGAGATCCTGGAAAAGTCCGCATACGATGCCGGCAACATAGCCTGCTTCGGCCTCGACCCGGTGGCCGAGAAGATTCCCATCAAGGGCGGCACCGAAGGGCGGATAACGGCCTTCTATACGAAGATCCTGGATGCAATGGCGGCGGCCGACTGCCTGCCGGCCGCGGTGAAGCCTAACCTGGCCTTTTATGAGCAATACGGCCTAGACGGCTTGCTCGCGTTGAAAAACGTCATGCAACAATGCCGGAAACTGAAGTTGCCGGTCATCCTGGATGCCAAGCGCGGCGACATCGACAAAAGCTCGGCGGCATACGCCAAAGCGATATTTGGCCACTGGGCGGCAGATGCGGTAACCGTCAACCCGTTCCTCGGCCACGATTCCGTGCTTCCGTTCCTGGAATATTGCCGGGATGGTAAGGGTGTGTATATCCTTGCCAGAACCTCGAATAAGGGGGCGCTGGACTTCCAGGATCTGAAGATCGGATCGCAACCGCTGTTCATGGAGGTGGCCAGGAAGATACTGGCTTGGCATGTGGATGGCATCGGAGCGGTGGTTGGAGCTACGGAGATTGAGGAGTTGCAGCGTCTTGCGGCTTTTTTCGCGGACGGCACCAAACCGGTAGCACTCTTGGTGCCGGGCGTAGGGGCCCAAGGCGGCCAGGCAAAGGACGTGATGAAAGTGCTGGCGAAAAGCGGCACGCCGTGGCTGCACCGGATAAACTCTTCGTCGGCCATCGCCTTCGCCTACGAGCATACTGGAAAAGACGATTATGCCGGAGCCGCGGTCACGGCCATGAAGGCGTTGGCCAAGGAGACCAAATTCAGTTGATTGCTATCCGGGCTTGAGTTGTTCGAGTGCCTGGTTGATGAACTCTGAGAACAGGCTGGTGGACACTACCAGGACGACGAAATAGACAAACACTGCCACCAGCAGCATCTTGCCGGCAGTGTAGCGCTGCGCCGCCTGGTTCTCACCTTCCTTGATTTTGGTGACGAAGATGGCAAGCAGGATGGTAACTTCCAGCATGTAGATGCCGACGATCATCTGGAACAATTCTGGGGACATGGTCTTGCTGACGTCGCCGAAAACGTCCTCCACGCTTATCCCGAGCTGGTTGGCCTCACCGATGCCGCCAAGGTATTTGCCTAAGTTGCCAATGACCGCGATGATGACCGCCGCCATGGCCACCACCAGGCCGCCGACCAGCGGCGTCAGGAAGTACGCCTGGAACTTCATGCTGCTGACCGTCTCCTCCAGCAGGTCGCGCATGTATTCCTGGGTTTCGCGGATGTTCTTGAGGTATTTGGAGATGCGGAACATGCTGTCCGCCGCATAAGCTAGACCCTTCTTTGCCGTGTCGACGATGGTCTGCATGATGCTGCGGATCAGCCGGGACGGGTAATAGCGTAACGCACCGTAGCGCTTGTCGAACAAGGCCGCCTCAAAGGTCATCCCCAGGCCTTTCATGTTCTGCAGGGCCATGGTCAGCAGCTTGGCTATCTTGAGGTCCTTGACGTCCTGGATGGCCTTTTCCATGGCCACCTCGGCCGGCGTGCCGGATGCGACGCGGTTGCCCAGCTGGAACAGGGCAAGCTCGAATTCGCTTTCGATCGCGCTGATGTCGGAGCTGAACTTCACCTGCCGGTAGCTGGAGAGTATGTAGTATACGGCCAGCCCGACGGCAGCGCCGACAATGATGAGGGAGGACAGGATCAGTGGCATGATGTCGGTCGTGTCTTCCCGCTCCAGGAAGCTGCCGAAGAAGATGTCGGGATTGGTAGCGAAATAATAGATTGGATAGCCTGCCAGCACGACAAAGGCGCCGATGCCCAGCATGGCCGGCAGCAGGCTTTGCTTCCCGTCCCGCTCTGCCGACTGGGCAAACGTGGTCGGCCGCTTCCGCAACGTGTCGTTGATGAACCAGATTATGACGAGTGGCAGGGCAATGTCATAGCCGAAGAAGAAGTATTCCGGCCGCGCGATGTCGGCGAGGAAAACGGCAACCAGCGGGGCCATGATGGAACCCAAAACCGGCAAGACGATGCCCATCATGTGGATGATCATGACCGGCAGTTTGAGGTCTTGCGCATAATGCTTCATCCTGGTCTTGCTGCCTTCCAGCACGATGTTGAGCGCCTCGTCCAACACCGCCTTGGCCTTTTCCGGCGTCTGGCTGGTGCTCTCCCGGATCAGCCGGATGGCTTCGGCGAACTCCTCGTTCTCCGGCTTCCACTTGGCTATATAATCGTCCAGGGCGTGCCATGCCGACGGGTATATCCTTAGCTCGATGTCCCAAATCAGGCGTCGCATGTCCCAGGCTAACGGGCCGGTCACGTTGGAGGCGGCAAACTTCAGCGCATGCTCCAGGTTGGGCGAGATGCGCATGCTCACCACCATGTACAGGATGGCGAGGATGATTTGGGAGCTGGCCTGGATGCGCATCTCCTTCAGCAAGGAAAGCGGGTAGTTGAGCAGGTAGTAGGCGACCATAATTCCTATGGACACTATCAGCAGGGCGCCGGTGAGCGGCAGGAAGCCGGAAACCGCCAGCGGTATGGTGACTAGCAGGAACGCCAGGAAGGACAGCAGGGCCAGCGACATGACGTCGTCCGGCCGGATGCGCATGCCGGCAAATGATATGGCCTTGCGCAGCTGCAGCGCAAAATCATTGCTGGCCTTGAGCCTGACCAGCTTGCCGGCCGTTTGCGCCAGCGATTCGTACCAGCTCAGCCTGCGGTTGTCGAACTTCTTGAACAGCTTGTATTCCCGGCTTTCCAGCGGCGCTGCCTGCTCCTTGCCCGGGAAAAACGGCATATGATATTGATTCGCGGCGCGCAATAATATCCGCTGGCCGTTTGCCGGCCCGGCTATAAATACTGGCCGGCCGCCATTCTATATTGTGCTTGAGCTTGCCCTTCTTGCCGCCGGCATCATTGGTTTCGGCCTGGCCGCTTACCTGGACCTGAAAACGACCGAATTCCCGGACTACCTGCCTTATTCCATAATCGGCTTCGCGCTGGCGGCCAGGACTGCGTTTTCCTTCTACACCAACGATTTCCAATATATAATATCGGGCGTGATGGTCGGGACCGGATTCTTGGCGCTTGGCCTCGCGCTTTACTACCTCAAGCAGTGGGGCGACGGCGATGCCTGGCTGCTGGGCGCGCTCGGCTTCCTGTTCCCAGACAGCGCCGGCTTCGTGTACCGTTCGATACTGCCGTTCCCGTCGGCATTGCTGTTCAACTTCTTTTTCGTTGCGTTTGCCTATGTCATTGTTTATTCTATCGCCCTAGGCTTCCAGCAGGGCGTGTGGGGCCAGTTCGCCAGGAAGGCGAAGGGCGAAGTGCGCATCGCGGTGTTGGCTTTTGCCGGGTTTTCCCTGCTGGCCTTTGCCGCCTTCCACTTTGGCCTATTGCCGGCCGGCATGGGGCTTTATTTGCTGGCCATACCGCTGTTGCCTGCCGGCCTGGTGCTGTTCATAGCGTATGCCAGGTTCATCGAGAAAAGCGTGTTCCGGAAGAAAGTGCATGTGCGCAAGCTGCGTTTGGGTGACGTGCCGGCCGGCTCCAAATGGAAGGTCATGACCGCCCAGGAGCTGGCAGCATTGCGCAGGCGCGGCGGTCATGTCTGGGTCAAGGAAGGCGTCAGATTTGCGCCGGTCTTCCTTATCACCATGCTGCTGACGCTGTTTTACGGCAGCGTGCTGTTCTGAAGCGCAGGCGCGGCCCGGTATCAAAAAACAGAACAAGGCAAAAAATCAAATTTTCTTGACTCGCTCTACGCCCACTTTGGAGACGACGGGTTTCTTCACTTTCGAAGGCAGCCACTCAGGCCGGTCTTGCGGCGCGCTAACTGTCTTGACTTCGCCCCTGAAGACGTGCACGCTGTAGGTGCCGTCGCGGTTTCTCCTGCCCCGCTCGCGGAGCCTTATGTCTTTTATGCCGCGGGTCGCAGCTTTTAGCGCCGCTTGCCTGGGTGACCTGCCGGTGAAGATAGAACTCCTGCCGCCTTTCTTGAGGACGTAGTATTTCCTTGACGCTTTCTTTCGCTTCGCCATCAAGTCCACCTAACCAATCTATCCCAATTTTATTTATAAGCTTTTTGCCGACCCATTGCGGTTTGCGTATGCCTGGCGTGCACGCGTAGGGCGCCTAGTTGCGGTTACCGGAGAAAACAGCTATGCCTTGGCGGCAATCTCGGCAGCCAGCTGGCTGATGAATTTTTCCTTCGGGATGCCGAACTCTGCTTTGCCGCTGCCGTGCTTCCTGACCGCAAGGCTGTTGTTC
>JACQOC010000126.1 GCA_016202785.1 Candidatus Aenigmatarchaeota archaeon | reverse complement strand
TGCGCCAGCAGGCGCAGGTCAGAGTAAGTGGCAAGCGCCTTCTCGGCCTGCTCCAGTTTGCCTTTGGTGTCCTTGGTGGTAGCCTTGGTCTTGCGATCTAAATCTTTAGACAGACTGTCGGCCATGATCGTGCCGGCATCTTTCATGCCGTACGGCGTCGTGCGGTACAGCTTGATGCCGGTTATCTTCAGCGGCGGCGCATCCAAAACGGTAACGGGCATGGCGACGTCTAGCCCCCTAGTGGAGCTTTCCTTGCGCGTATCGGCATACAGGATGGTGGCCATGCCGGCCTTATAGGCGGCAAAGCCGAGCGAAACCGGCTTGTCGGATTTTGCGTCAACTTTCAGCTTGGGATAAATGCGCTTGGCGCGTTTCTTCGGCCAAAAACCCCTGCTTCCCGCCACCGGCTTGTGTACCTTCGGCATAACCGTCCCCTAAGAACTATACTCTCCTTCCTCTCCGCCCGCCCGGCTTGCGGCAGCCGTCGTGCGGAATGGGAGTGACGTCCTCGATCATGCCGATGCGCAGGCCGGTCCGAACTAGCGCCCGAATTGCCGGCTGGGCGCCAGAGCCTGGCACCCGTTTCTTCAGCCCGCCCGGAGCCCTGATCCTCAGGTTGACGCCTTCAATGCCTTTCGCCCGTGCCTCTTCGCCGGCCTTCCTGGCCGCCTGCATGGCCGGGTAGGCCGAGCCGCCGTCCTTGTCGCGGTCGGTCATCATGCCGCCGGAATAGCGGGAGATAGTTTCGGCTCCAGAAAGGTCGGTGATATGTATGATTGTGTTGTTCTCGGAACTGAAGATGTGCGCGATGCCCCACTTCGGCAGCTTCTGTTTTGCCTTAGGCTGCGCCTTCGGGGCTTCCGCTGCCGGCTTCTGTTCCGGCTGCGGTTCCGGCACCACTTCCGGCGCCTTCTTCACTTCCGCGGTCTTCTCCTGCACTTCCGCTTCTTCCTTCTTTTTCCTTGGCATGTGTATCCTTGAACTTGAGGTCAGACTCGATAGCGCTTTCCTCGTCCCGGTTTACGATGTAGGACGGGAACGGCATTTTCCTGCCCTTTATCAGCACGTGGCCGTGCGCGACCAGCTGGCGCGCCTGCAGCGGCGTTGCTGCCAGCCCTTTCTTGAGCACGATGGTCTGCAAACGCCGGTTCAGCAAGTCCTTCTTGGTCAGGGCCAGCACGTCGTCCAGCGAGGCGGCCGCCTCCAGCAGGCCCAGGCTGGTGAGCTTGTTGATAAGTATGGATTCCTTTTCCTTGTCCTTGGAGGCGATCAGCTCCCTGGCCCGGGCCCTAAAATTCCTGAGGATGGCCTCTGACTTCCAGATTTCGCGCTTCCGGCGCAGGCCATACTCCTTTTCGACGGCCAATTCTTCCGTTATCCGGGTGGAGTCCCACGGCACCTTGGGCCGCTTGAACTTCTTCTTGAAGCGCCGCATAGTTATTTCTTGGCCTCAGCCGCAGGCGCTGCTGCCGGCTTCTTGGCCTCCCCTCTTTTCACGCCCACCGAGCCTTTGCTCCTGAAGCTGGACCTGGTCCGCTGGCCGCGCACTGGCTGGCCCAAGGAATGGCGTACGCCCCGGTAAACTTTCTGCTTCTTGAGCCGGTTGATGTCCACGCGCTCGGCAAAGTCGAGCTTGCTGGCCACCAAGTGGCGTGTTTGCCCGCTCTCCCACTCCAGCCGGCGGTTCAGCATCCAGGTCGGTATGCCGACCTTGGCCGGGTCATAAATGGCCTCTTCCAGCGCCTTCATCTCCGTTTCATTCAGTTCATTCAGGCGCCGCTCGCCCAAATTCAGCATGTTGACGATCGCGTTTGCGGTCATGAAGCCGATGCCGTCGACGCTGCGGATGGCCTGCCGGATCTTCTTGCCCGCGTCCATGTTGGTTTCGGCCAGCCTGACGATCTGCTTGGCCCGAGCCAACACCGCCTTCTTGTCCTCCGGCGCCTTGGCGTGCTTTTGGGCGAATTTTGGCTTGGCCTTCTCTGCGCCTTCGGCTACCGGCTTGTCGTCCTTGACTTCCTTGGACATACTAATTAGTAGGGCATGGGCTATTTAAATAGTCTGTTTGCGCATGCTTTGCCGGCTCCGGAACGCATGCCCTGACTCTTCGTCCAGGTATCCAAGCAGCTGGCGCTTCAGCTCAGCCGGCATCGGGGAGAAATGGACGTACAGCCGGTCATCGTGGTAGAAATTCACCAGCTTCTGCAGCATATTGTCAGACGGCTGCTCCCGGCCTAGCTCCAGCTGCCGAATGTAGGCGTCGCTGCAGCCTATGTATGGCGCGACATCGTACGAGCTCAGGCCGATATCCTGGCGCAATTTTCTGAGGAATTGGCCGGGACGGAGAGAAGCTCCTCAGGCGCCTCCAGCGGCTGGCCGTGGTACAGCTGCCAATACTCCAGGTATGCCGTATGCCGGGCTTGCCTCCTTGCCATGCGTTGTTTTGCGCGCCTGGCCATTAAAAACCGGCAGGTGGAAAAAACCGGAGCGGCAGCATGAAATTTTAGTAGGAACGGCCACATATTATATGAGGATTGGGCCCAGGCTGGAGCTGCTGCTGCACGCCCTGGCCTTTGTCCTAGGCGTCACGCTGGTCAGCCTGCTGTATCGACAAAGTTTGCTGCTGGCCTTCTTGTTAGCGTTTATGGCTGCCGCCACCCTAGGCACATGGCGCCGCGCGGAGGAATTCTATCTGTTCCTGTCTGGCGCGATCCTTGGCTCTCTCGCAGAAATGGCCGCCGTCAGCTTCGGCGCCTGGCAGTATGCGGCGCCGGACATAGCCGGCATACCCTTATGGCTGCCGATGCTCTGGGGCCTGGCCTTTATCTTCTGCGCCCGGCTGGCCGGCCTGATTCACCGGCTGGGGCGCGGCAAGTAGCCGCAGTTATATATTTACACAAAGGGAATCTTTTGCAGATGGCCACCCTCATCCTCGGCGGCGGCATTGCCGGGCTATCGCTGGCCAGCTTCCTGCAGGGCCGCTCGGTCATATTGGAGAAGGAGAAGCAGCTCGGCGGCCTGTCGCGCAGCTTTAAACTCAACGGCATCAGTTACGACATCGGCCCGCACATCATGTTCTCGAAGAACCAGGAAATCCTGAAGCTGCATACCAGCATGATCGCCACTAACCAGCTGAAGCGCTCCAACAAGGTGTTCTACAAGGGCCGGCTGGTCAAGTACCCGTTCGAGAACGAGCTGGCCGCGCTGCCGCCAGCAGACCGGGACTATTGCCTACAGGAGTTCCTCAACAACCCGTACGAGAACTACCAGGCGACCAACATGCTGCAGTTCTTCCTGAAGACCTTCGGCGAAGGGATAACCAGGCTCTACCTGCAGCCGTACAACGAGAAGATCTGGAAGTTCGACCCGGCGTGCATGGATCTGCAG
>JACQOC010000015.1 GCA_016202785.1 Candidatus Aenigmatarchaeota archaeon | reverse complement strand
GGCTCCGGCAAGAGCACGCTATTGCACCTCATGGGCGCGCTCGACCTGCCGACCTCCGGCCAGGTCTATCTGGACGGCACCGACATTGCCGCGGTTCATAAGAACCGGCTGGCGCGGCTGCGCGGCGAGAAGATCGGTTTCGTTTTCCAGTTCTTCAACCTCTACCCTAGCTTGACGGCGCGGGAGAACGTCGAATTGCCGATGGTGATACATGAAGTCGAAAGCAGGCGGCGTCAGGAGCGCGCTATCGAACTGCTGGATCGCGTCGGCCTCAGCAAGCGTGAGGAGCATTACCCTTCCCAGCTTTCCGGCGGCGAGCGCCAGCGCGTCGCCATCGCCCGGGCCATGGCCAACCGGCCGCGCATGCTGCTGGCCGACGAGCCGACTGGTAACCTGGACTCGAAGACCGGCGAAGAGATAATGAACGTGTTCACGCAACTGAACAAGGACGACTGCACCGTCGTGATGGTCACCCATGAGAAGTCGATCGCCCGGCACTCGGAGCGTGTGGTGGTGTTCAAGGACGGCAGAATAGAAAAGGACAGCGCGTTATGATGCAACATGCTAAGGGCCTGGCATTCGCATCCCTGTTGATACTCTTGCTAGGCTCGGCCATGGCCCACGCCTATAACAGCGGCGCCGCGAGCATCAAGGTGTCGTTGTTGAGCTACAGCCCCTATCCGGCCGAACCCGGCAAGCATGCGACGCTGACCTTCAAGGTCGAGAACGACGGCAGCGGCGACGCCACCGACGTGCGGTTGAAACTGTCGCCGGAATACCCGTTCTCGCTTGACGCTAACGCCACCGTCAAGGTGAAGAACTCGGCGACCTCCATCCCGGTCGGGGACGACATGATCGTCTCGCTGGGCAAGCTGCCGTCAGCGGAATACACCCTGATAGAATACAATGTGCGGGTGGCCGACGGCGCCCTTGAAGGCAGCCAGGAGGTCCAGGTCTGGCACCAGCCGAGCATGAGCGATGTCTGGATCGCGGACAGGTTCGATGTTTCCGTCCAGGGGCTCGAAGGGCTTGAGGTGTCGGACGTGATACCGTCAACCATCGCTCCGGGCAAGCCGACCGGTGTGATTTTCATCCTGAAGAATTCCGGCACCGCCTACCTGCGCAACGTCGCCTTCACCTGGGCGGAGAAAGACAACAAAATATTGCCGCTAGGTTCGGGCAACAAGAAATACATCGAGTCCATAGGGCCTGCGGAAAGCGTCCAGATACCTTTCACCTTAGTAGCTGATCCCGGTGTATCTTCAGGCGCCTATACACTCAGCACTGACATAAGCTACGTCATCGGCTACAACACCACGAAGTCGCTTAACGTCAACGTCGGCATGTTCGTTGGCGGCGCCGGCGACTTCGAGGTCGGCTTGCAGGACGCGCAGGCCGGCAGCGTCTCGCTTTCTATCGCCAACGTCGGCTCCAACCCGGCAACCTCGGTAACCGTGCGCATACCTGATCAGGACGATTTCGCGGTTACCGGCTCGTCCAGTTCCTTCATCGGCAACCTCAACCCCGGCGACTTCACGCTCGCGTCGTTCCAACTGGCTTCGCGGCTCCGCAATAACCAGACCCAGGGCGGCCGCCCGCTATTGAAAGTTGAAATAATCTATACCGACACCAGTGGCAGCCGGCAGACGGTCGAGAAGCAAGTTGACATTAGGTCGCTTCCGGCTGCGACTAACCAGAACGGCCAAGGCGCCCAGGACTTCCAAGGCCAGGGCCGGAACGGCCAGTTCCAGCGCTCCGGCTCCGGCTACAACCTGGTGGCCATCGGCGTCGTGGGCATTGTCCTGATCGCAGTGCTCTTCCGCTACCGGAGCAAGGTCAAAGGCCTTATCGCCCGGTTCCGGAAGCAGCGCTGAGTATGAAATCCTATGATATCCTTAGTTTCGGTTTCAGCAGCCTCACCCAGCGCAAGCTGCGCAGCTGGCTGACGGTCATCGGCATCGTCATCGGCATCGCCTCCATCGTTGCTTTAATCTCCATCGGCGAGGGCGCCCAGGCCCGCATCACCAGCCAACTCAGCAACCTGGGCGCCGACATAATAACGGTCACCCCCGGCTTTGAGCGGGCTGCCGGCAGCTTCCGCGGCGGCTTCGGCGGCTTCGCTGGCAGCGGCCGGAACGTCAACCTGACCGAGGACGATATCCGGGTCATAAAGTCGACGCAGGGCGTGCTTTACGTCAACGGCATAGTTTCCGGCCGAGCGGATCTCGCTTACCTGGGTGAGTCGGCCGGCGCTAATATCCTGGGCATGGACACGTCGGTCTGGCACCTGATGGAGACCGCCCCATTGGGTTCCGGAAGGCTGTTGAGCCCCGGGGACGCCGGCTCGATCGTCATCGGCGACCGCATCGCCAACCAGGTGTTCAAGCAGCCGGTGGAGATAAACCGCCAGGTGGATATCGGCGGGAAGATGTTCCGGGTCGTCGGCATCTTCCAGGCCAGCGGATCCGCCGGGCAGCAGGATTCCGCTATCTATATGTCCCGGGAGGACGCCCGGCAGCTGCTCGACCTGCCGGCCAAGAAGGTGACGTCCGTTTCCATCAAGGTCGCTGACGCCGCGCAGGTTTCCGAGATAGCCACGCAATTGGAAGACAAACTGAAAATAACCCGGCATGTGCAGAATGGCCGGCAGGACTTCACCGTAACCACCGCCCAGGCCATCCAGACCCAGGTGAGCAGCGTCACTTCGACCTTCACCCTGTTCCTC
>JACQOC010000119.1 GCA_016202785.1 Candidatus Aenigmatarchaeota archaeon | reverse complement strand
TTTATAAGGCTTGGCCCGCTTCCCAGAGTTATTGGATATGCTGGATACAACGGACATCGGGAAGGCCGGTAGACATGTGATTTTCAGGAATAGTCCTTCTGCAGGTATTCCTGCAGCGTCGCTGCCAGCCCGTTCTCCCTGGCGGCCAGCGCCAGCACGTCCTTCCCTTCCAGCAGCCGCATCGCGGCCAGGGCCTTGGCCACGTAGCTGGGTATGCCTTTCGCGATCAAGACCGCTTCCGGCTTGCCGAGGCTGTGCGCCAGCTTCTGTTTCGCCAGCGGGAAGCGCCGGGCGACCTCCGCGACGTACTTGCCGTCCTCCACCCAGACGCGGCCGAGCTTGCGATATTTCGCCAGGAACTGTTTCGCGTGCGCCTGGTCGAACACTGACGGGCCTTCCGCCTTGTATATCGCGGGCAGCTCCCAGACCTCCATTTCTAGGAGTATGCAGCACCTGCCGTCCGCATGGATGGCATGGCCCATCACCCTGAAATCGTTCTCGTGCAATATGGCCGCAATCCGCCGTGCGGCCTTGCGCAATTGTGGATAGAGGATGTCGTCGATGACGTCCGGCCGCCCGAAGGTTATCGCCAGCATCCGGGTCTGCCGCGTTTCCAGCAGCTTTCCGACCGCCGTGAGGTCCGGCGCGCCATCCGGGAAGAAGAACGCTTCCGAAGGCCGGTCCAGAAAACGCTCCGCGGCCCGCACGAGTTTGACGAAGTGCTCCGCGATGATGACGCTGGCCACGTTGCGCTGCGGGTCGACCGGGTCGATCACCACCAGCGGCTGGCCGGCGAACTTACGGTCGGCCGGCTGGCCGTGGCCCTCGATATCGATATGCGTCCCGGCTTGCCAGTTCGATGCGGCCGCCAGCAGCTTGGTGAAATTGCCGTAATGCACCACCAGCAGTTCGCAGAGATAGCCGGAAAAGCCCCGGGTCTTCTCGTCCGAGCCGTACAGGCCCTGGCCCTTGAGGAACTGCTTGAACAGCCGCACTTCTTTCTTCTGCTCTTCCTTAAGGCGCTTGCGCAGCCATTCGTTGTGGAACGGCGTCCGGTCTACTGCCGATATTATGCGGTCCGCGCTCTTGACCTTGAACGCCGGGACGATGTCGACGTTATAGCTTTTTATCTTGGCCCTTACGTAAGGGTGCTCGGCGTACGCGACAATCCAGGAGCCGCCCAAACCCTCAGCGATTTTCTTGCCCAGCTCCAGCCCTTTCTTCTCAAGCGTGTCGCGCGCCGTGCTGTCCGGGAACAGCAGGAACACGTCGAACTCCTTCTTGTCCAGCATGTAGGTGGAGCGGGTGTAGCTGCCGGCGATGGTATGGCCGATGCCCAGCCCCCGGCAGGCCTGCTCGGCCTGCTCAGCGACCAGTTCGGTGATGCTTCTTATCTCCGCCGCCTGCGCCCGGCTGGGCGTTACCTTTTTTGCCACGCTTTCCAGGAGCGCGCGCAGCGCCATTATAATTATGGGGTGCGGGTATATTTGACTGCCCGCCTTTGGCCAGCGCCTTCATCCTGGCCGCGAACTGGCGGGCCGCTTCAAGTATGGTTTCGGCCGTCTCCTTTGAGTACGTGTAGCGGTAGTCGGCGTCTTCCCTCGCACTCATGGCCGAGTGGAACGCGGAAAGGTGCTCAGCCTCCAGCCTGCCGGCCTTGTTCAGGCTTTCCAAAACGACTGCCACCGCGAAATGCCGCCTCTCCTTCATGCCCATGGCAAACAGCAGTGCACGTGCCGCATGGAACATGGCATAATAGCTCTTCACTATCGACCACTTGGCATCCCCGCCCCGGAAAGCGGCTTGGGCCGACTTGAGGTCGTAGTCGGATTCCTTAAGCTCCTTCACCATCAGCTCCTGGTCCGGCCTGGCCCGCAGTAGGTAGCCTTGCCGTATGCACTCCTCGATGTCCATTCACGCCAGCCTTATCTTGTCCTGCTCCACCCTTTGGTAGAAGGCGCGATCCTGCTTGGCCAGCTTGAGCCATTCTACCGGGGTGAAAAAACTGACCTTGGCCCGGCGGTCCAGCGCTTGCAACCTAGCGATGGCCGTGCGGTTGGTGCCGACCACCAACAGGTCGATGTCGGAGTCCTCGACATCCTCGCCCCTTGCACAGGAGCCGAACAGGTAGACTTCGCAGCCCTCCACCTTGCCGGCGACGAGCGCGGAAAGACGCGCTACCGTGAACAGCATCTTCAGCTGTTTCACCACCGCATCGCCCCGGTTGAGGCGGTAGACGGTCATCCGGCCTTGATTGCCTTTCAGCAATATGTCGCTGTCCTTGAGGGCGGCGAGCTTCCTTAACGCGGATAGTTTCGCTATCCCCATTGCCTTGACCAGACCGGCCGGTGAAATTTCAGCTCTTGGATGATTAAGGAAAAACGTCAATACTTGCAAGCCCACCCTGCTTCCCAAGAGTTCATTAATTTGTACCATAAGTACTAATTTAGTATACTACTATTTATTTATTTAAACCTTATAGTTCATTTTATTATACCATAATATCCGGCATCCAATCTGCCGCCTATGCCGGCTCTAGACGGGCAACGTTTAAATATCCGGGCATCCAGTCATTGAATGCCTGAAGTCGGGCACGCCGCCCCGGATTTTGCGCTGCTGGATTCCGATAAGAAAGAAGTAAAGCTATCGGCCCGGCCCGGCCATAACGTCATCCTGGCTTTCTACCCTTGCGCCTGGTCGCCGACCTGCACCGACGAGATGGCCTGCTTCCGCGACGACCTTGACACCCTCAGCAAGCACGCTGAAGTGCTGGCCATCAGCGCGGACAGCACCTGGAGCCACAAGGCCTGGAAGGAGCAGCTGGGCATCAGCTTCCCACTGCTCAGCGACCCGGCGCGCGACGTGATAAAGCGCTACGGCGTCCTGGCCGCGGACGGCGCGAGCGAGCGCGCCTACTTCATCGTCGACCGGGACGGCGTCGTGCGGTTCAAGCACGTCATGCCGGAGCGCGGCAAGAAACTCGACAACAGTGTGCTGCTCAAGGAGCTGCAGAAATTATGATGTCGTTAACTTCCAAGCGGGTGCTGCAGGTTGCCCTGGGGCTGGGCCTGCTGGCCATGGCCTTCGCCTGATTTAAACCCCGGCCGCTAAGAATGTCTATGTTCGACCGACAATACCTCGCGGAGTTCGTAGCCGCGTTCGCGCTCATCTTCATCGGCGCCGGCAGCGTAATAGCGTCCAGCCTGCCGGGCGGGCCGGACATCGTCGGCATCGCTTTGGCGCACGGCCTGGTCTTGATGTGCATGGTGTATGCGGTCGGCCACATATCAGGCGCGCATGTCAATCCGGCGGTCACTATCGCCATGCTTGCGACCAAGAACATCACGCGCGACAAGGCCATCGGCTACATAATCTCCCAGCTGGCCGGCGCGACGTTCGGCGGCCTATTGCTCGCCATCATCTTCTCCGGCATCGCGCCGGAGGCCGCGCATCTCGGCACGCCGGCGCTGGGCCTGGGGATTGGGGAGTTCCGGGCGGTGCTGGTCGAAGCGGTGCTCACCTTCTTCCTAGTGTTCGTGGTTTTCGGCACTGCCGTGGATAAGAGGGCGCCAGCCGGCCTGTACGGCCTGGCGATAGGCCTAGTCCTGGCGTTTGACATTTTGGCCGGCGGCTTCTTGACCGGCGGGGCGATGAACCCGGCGCGCGCCTTCGGGCCCGCGTTAGCCTCAGGCTACTGGGCCGCGCAGTGGGTATACTGGGTCGGCCCTATTATCGGCGCGCTGGCCGCGGCGTTCGCCTATAC
>JACQOC010000120.1 GCA_016202785.1 Candidatus Aenigmatarchaeota archaeon | reverse complement strand
GGAGCCGGGCGTGTGGCCGGGCGTGTGGATGACTTCAAAGGAATAGGCCCCGGCCTTGATCACGTCCTTCTCCTTCAGCTTAGTGTCAACTTTTCTTGGGTTCAGCTTGCCGTCGAAGAAGTCGGCCACGCTTCTGGCAGCGTCGCCCTTCTCGACGATTTCGGCATCGTTCTCATGGATCGCTATTTTTGCGTTGAGGAAGTAGCCATCGCCGCCCACATGGTCGAAGTGGCCGTGCGTGTTGACCACCTGCTTGAAGTCGCCCAGGCCCTTCTTCAGCACCCGAAGGATGTCCTTGAGCCTAGTGAAATTGAAGCCGGTGCCGGAATCGATCGCCACGTCCCCGATTAGATATATGTTGGAGTCCATGTCCGACAGCTGGATGAGGATGATGTCGCCGAGACGCTTGATCATAGCACCACTATAGTTGAACTATTGCTGCAAAAGGATTTATTTCTTTGCTCGCTGTAGGGAAATTGGCGGACAGGCGTGGTCTTGCTGGCAGGCTCAACACGGCTTGTCCGCCTTCAACTTGCCCAGAAAGGCCTGCAACTTGCTCTGTCCGGACTCCCGTTTGATGTCCGCTATCGTCGCCCACGATTCCCGGACGATGTCCGGGAAGGAATGGTGCTTGGCATACCAGTCCCGCAGCCAGGCCATGGTGATGGGGTTGCTCGGATAGCCTGGCCCGAAGTCGCCATAGCGTTTCTTCAGCTGCTCGATGGCCCGATCCCGTTCCACCTTGGCAATGACGGAAGCGGCGCCGACCACCTTGTATTTGGCATCGGCCTTGTGCTCCGCGGTTATTTCCATGGGCTGGCCGACCAGCTTGCCTACCACCCGGGCGAACCGGGAAGCGTCCACATCCGGCGCGTCCGCATACGCCTGGTCCGGCTGGAGCAGCTTGACGATTTCGGCAAACTTCATCGCCTCCAGCTGGTTGAGGTTGATGCCTTCCTTGCGGTAGGTTTCGATCTTGCACGCGTCGATCTTGAGGATGACGATGTCTTTGGCGACTGCCTCGATTTTCTTGTATATCGCCGCGCGCTGTTTGGGGCTAAGCTCCTTAGAATCCTTTGCCCCGGTCTGCGCCAGCTCCCGTTCCTTGGCCGTATCGATGCTGACGCCGGCGATGACGAGCGGGCCGATGACCGCACCCCTACCGGCTTCGTCCACGCCCGCAATTATAACCATAAGCAGTATTGTCGCGCCGGGATAAATGCGCCCGGAATTAGCTGATCCAGGTGTCAGGGCTGCCGTCGCTGTCGGTGTCCTCGCAGATGCCGGCGGCCGGGTCGCGGCAGCTGCCGGCGCAGCATATGCCATTGGCCGCGCAGTCGGCATCAACGGCGCACACTCCTGGCTGGCCGCTGGGCTGCGCCGGCGCCGGCTGCGCGAAGAACACCGCGGAATTGTCCCGCTCCGGTAAGCAGCCCAGCTCCTTCGCCTCATAGGTCAAGTCGAGCCGCAGCTCGTTCGCCTGGCTGCTGCCAACCTCGATGACCACGTCGCCGCCGCCGCCTTTCTCCAGCTCCTTGGGCGCGTACAGGATGCGGCCGTGGCTGGCAGCTAGGGTGTCAACCCGGGCATCGGTATCGCCATTGTTGGCCAGTTCAAACCTTACCATGGCTTTTCCGGCCCCAAGCTCGGAAACGTAAGATGTTGACGCTATGTCCGGCCCCTTGGACGACGGCTTTACCGCAATTTCAAAGGATTTAGCGACGGTTGCCTGCCGGTACTTGTCGGCCGCAAAGTTTAGGCTGTAGTAGCCATAGGCCCTGGCCAACTCTACCATGCCGCTGTGGTAATAGCTGGTCGTCTGCTGGCTGCGGTCGATGAGCAATATGCATTTCGGCGTGCAGGAAGCGTCGATTTTGGCCGTGCCGGGAGTGTCAAGGGTCCATGATTGGCCGTCCGCCTTGGTCGCCCCGGATGCGGTTATGCTGCAGGACGCCTCGCATATGACTCCGCCTTCCGCCCAGCAGCGGTTCAGGTTCTGCGCGTTGCTCTGCTTGAACTTCCAGGAGCAAATGGGGAATTGGTGATTGAAGTCCAGGTGGTAGCTGCTGCTTTCCACTTGCCGGATGACGTCATCCAAGCTGGCGACGAACACGATCGGCGGGCTGTCGAGCGGGCCGCCCTTGGAGTAGAATTCGCCTTTCGCGCTGGCGCCGTTGAGCGTGACCTTGCTGCCGACGCAGGCCGCGTCCTGGCTATTGACATCATTTCCAGACACTTCCAGGGACGGGTTCATGTAGAAGTTGATGCCTAACACCCGTACGCCCTGGTATAGGCCCGGATAACTGCCGAACGGGTCGGGCACGTCACCGCCGCCGATGCCGTTGGCCGTGAAGCCGGGCGTCTTTGGTTCCGGGTTGGGTTGGGTGTGCACCGACGGCTGTTTAACCGGCGTGGACTCTTTCACCACGACGCTGTCGGCGCCATGCAGCAACAGCACGGCCGGCAGGAATGCGGCAACGACCAACAACAAGATGTAACGGCGCATGCGTCAATGAATATATGTTATCGAGCAGTAAAAAGCGTTTCCGGTTGCGATGTCGGCTCAGCAGTATATATGCGCAAGATAATTAGTGACGTGCGGGTGGGGAATGCAATTAAGCAAATTAAATGACAAGCAAAGGGGGTACATAAAAGGTCTATTTGAGGGCGACGGATATTCATATCACGATAAAAAGCAGCGGCATTACACGGTTGAATTCTACTTGAATTCGCTTAGAGATGGCGACATTAAGGAGTTTTTGCTATATTTGCTCAAAAAGATAGATCTAACACCACATGTTTACAAGGACAAAAGGTTCAATTGCCATAGAATCAGGGTTCGCTCAAAGGGTTTCGCTGGTTTTATAGAGGACACATCAACTGAAGAGACCAGCGCGGGTTTTAAAATAGGTTTTGTTTCGGGCCTTTTGGATGCAGAAGGCTATGTCAACCTGAACAAAGGGACAATCGTGCTGTTCAATACGGATGTGGAG
>JACQOC010000116.1 GCA_016202785.1 Candidatus Aenigmatarchaeota archaeon | reverse complement strand
GGCATAAAGTGTTTTTAGAGAATTATTAATAAATAACCCCGCAGCAAAGTACGGGGTTATTTATCGCGGCTTTGAAGGGTTTCAGTGCGGTTATTATGCACTCACATAAAAATTAAGCATGGCTGGGAGCAACATAAACTGGCTTATTAGGAAAGTCTTGGTACCAAAGCTGGTGTCATTGGACACTCCTGGTTTCATACAGGAATCTTTTACTTTCCTCTCAAAGGTCAAATTCCCGTTGCGCAATATCATGTTGTCGGAATCTGCCTTTGCTAATATCGAGAGCGAAGTGACAAAAAAATTCGGCGATAAAGGCAGGTATGTGCTCTACAAAAGTGGGAGAGATTTTGGAAGGCGCTATTGCATGTTGGAAAAAGTGCCGGCCATAAATGACAGCAACCGAGAGCAGATGTTCTATTTTTTCATAAAAACCTTCGAGACGGCCTTCGCGGAAGAACTGAAAGACCACGTTGATTGGGATCAGAAGCGATTAGACCTGAATATTAAGAAGTTCATCATCTGTCCGAAGAGTGGCAACGGGACATTCTTTACCGAAGGTGTAGTTACTGGTTATTGGCGCAGCATATGCAACGACCCAACCATCGAAGGCGTGCAGATAACGTGCGAAGGACGGGGCGATTCTAGTTGCTCTGTCGTATATGGACCATATAGATTACTCGGTAAGGAGTTCAAGAATGTCTATCGCACCAGGAAGGAGGAGAATATAGCGGTGTCGAGGGACTATGCGCCGATGAACAGGACCATCGAAGGCTACGGCAACTACGTGATCAGCATGCAGAATCTGCTGGATAATAAGAAAGTGGTCTATGACGTGGGAAAACTCCTTCATAGTGGTGAACGGCTGTTTCCGATGGAACTGAGCGCGCTACAAATACTGGAACGGAACATATCGAAAAGCTTTGGAAAAGCAGGGCAGAAAATAGTATTCGACAGCGCATACAAGATTGGTGGCATTTTGGCTCAGAGCGAAGCTAATCGCGAGAAAGGTGCAAGGTTCATCACGGAGCACATCTCCGCCTTCGGCTTCGGAGTGCCTACCTTCATACCCACAGAAAAAGTAAGAATCTATGTTTCCGGGTTCCCGTGGTCAGAATATTTCATGCCCGAAACCAACAGGTATTTCGAGGGTTTAGTCTCTGGTATGGCGGCGCGGTTCTTCAAGAACGCCAAGGTAAGCATAACATTCAAGAAAAAGATGGCATGGAACGCCACGGTATCGATAGGCGGTTGATATGCTGGCCGCCCTGCTCAAAACCGTCAGGCCGGAGATCCAACTGATATATTTCATCAACATAGCGACCGGCGTGGCAATAGCTGGCGCAGACAATGCTGGTTGGGAGCGGGTGATCATAGGCGCTGCATCCATGATGTTTGCCTATTTCGGCATTTATGCCATCAACGCGCTGGCGGACGAGGAGATTGACAGGATAAACAAGCCGGACCGACCACTGGTCACGGGGGCAATCAAACGACGCGATTTACAGATTTTCACGGCGCTGTGCTTTGGGACAAGCTTGCTAGGAACGGATTTAATTGGGATGGAGATATTCATCCCAACGGCAGCGCTGGCCGCTATCGGCATAGCATATTCTGTGAAGCCGATACACCTGAAAGCACACGGCATATTTAATACGTTAAGCGTAGTCTTCGGCCATTCCGTGGCTGTTCTCGTCGGAGGTCTTCTAGTCGGCATAAGCAATATGCTCATTTACCAAATTATAGCCATCCAGGCCATGATTGCGTTCTTGGTGGCCTTCTCCAAAGACCTGCCGGACATAAAGGGTGATTCTAAGAAAGGTATACAGACGTTGGCCATCCAACTCGGTGAAAGGAATTCAGTGCATTTATTGCAGCTTTTGCCGTTACTTCCACTTCTTTACCTTGCTTTCGAGCCAACCAGGTTGGCGGCCATTGCTCTAGCATTGGCCTTCTACTGGGCGATACAGCCATTGAAGACAAAAATGTTTATGGAAACGTTTCGACGTGGCATCCAGGCAACGATATTCCAGAACCTGTTTATCATAGCGGTTTTCGCGCTATCTTAGCACCACTACATCGCTATTTTATCCAGGATTTGCGCGACGTTTTCGATATCCTGGTGCATTGGCCGGTCTTCGTTCACCGGTTTGGTGGCAAGCCTTATTTTCCGGTATATTTGCCTGGTACCAGGCGCCAGTTTCTCCGGGCCACGCAGGTCGACGGCTTGGGCCATGCATATCAACTCTACCGCCAATATTTTCTCCAGGTTGGACAGCATGTTTAGCGCCTTTCGCGCAGCAATGGTGCCCATGCTGACTATATCCTGATTGTAAGCGTTGGTCGGTATCGATTCCACCGAAACCGGAAAGCACATGGAACGGTTCTCAGCCGCGCAGGATGTGGCCAGGTACTGCATGCCCATCAGTCCACTGTTGAGGCCGGCTTTGTCCTTATTGAGGAACGGTGGAAGTCCGTTGTTGGTGTGCTGGTTGAGTACCAAAGCGGTTTGCCGCTCCGAAAGGATGCCCATCTCAGCTACGGCTATGGCCAGGAAATCCATAGCCATCGCCACTGGTTGGCCGTGGAAGTTGCCGCCATGCAGCATGTCGCCGGAAGCATCGACAATTGGGTTGTCAAGGACGGAGTTCATCTCAGTCTCAACCACGTTCCTGGCATACTTGATAATGTCGTAGACACCAGCCAGTACCTGTGGCACGCAGCGCAGCGAATAGGAGTCTTGCACCGAGATGTCGGTCGGACTGATATCATTTGCCATGTTGATGGTTTTTTGGATCTTCCGCTCGACTTCAGAATAGGTAACAACGAGTTTGCTGCCCCGCAGGAGGCTGGCAATTTGTCTAGCAACGACTATCTGGCCTTGGTGCGGCCGCAGTCTATGCAGGCGATCGTCGAAAGCGTCGGAGATGCCGACCAGGGCCTCGACCGCCAAGGCGCTAGCAGCTACTGTAGCATTTAGCATGAGTTCCGCCCGGTGCACGGCAAGAGCTGCAAGGCCGGTCATCGCTGCCGTGCTGTTGATAAGTGCAAGGCCTTCCTTGTAGCTCAATTGCACTTTATCCACATCGGCCGCGGCCAATGCCTCTGCAGAATCCATGACCTTGCCATTGTATGTTACCCTGCCTTCGCCTATCAGGGCAAGCGCTATATGGGAAAGCGGATTGAGATCACCACTGGCTCCGACCGAGCCGAGCTGCGGAACGACCGGCGTGATGCCGGCATTGGCGGATTTGATGAAGGATGTTAAGGTCTCTAGCTTGATTCCGGAAAATCCACGGGCCAGGGAATTGGCTGTTATTGACATCATGGCCCTAACCTCGGTTTCCGAGAACGGATTGCCAGCCCCGGAGGAATGGCTCCTGATCAGGTTCCTCTGGAGCCGTTCCGCTGAATGGTTAGACACTATGTTCAAGCAAAGCGGGCCGAAGCCCGTGGTTACGCCGTATATTATTTTTTCCTTGCCGATATGCTCTTCAAGTATCTTCCGGGATT
This sequence comes from Candidatus Aenigmatarchaeota archaeon, assembly GCA_016202785.1. Classification (GTDB taxonomy): domain Archaea; phylum Aenigmatarchaeota; class Aenigmatarchaeia; order QMZP01; family QMZP01; genus JACQOC01. The sequence goes on along the minus strand of JACQOC010000116.1, from coordinate 4,343 downwards.
TGGCCACTCTTTTTTGGGAATCGGCAGAAAGCGCAAGCTTGGCACGCCCTTCGGCTATGGTAATCAAATCCTCTATTTTCATGGCTCGCGGGAGTGATAGCGTTTGCATATGCCGCCTATTAAGTTATGCACCGGTTTCGTATAAGAAGACTGTCAATACCTATGCGGCAATATATGGCAAAATATCTGTACACAAATGACATAAAACTCAGCGATAATCACACGTCGCTCTTCTTGACGATGATGCCGCCCTTGCTTATGTCCAGCGCGTAGACGTCATTGCCGTGGTTGGTGCGGCGCATCTTGCGGATGGTCAGGCTTCTTGCCGACACTTCGCCGATGCCCAGGTAATGCAGCACGACAACAGCGTCAACCACAAACTCTTCCACGCCGAAGCGCGACAGGTCTTTGCGGCCCTCGGGGATTTCGGAAGTGATGATGGCCGTCGACTTGTTGCGTTTGATCGCATTTATGATGTTGAACAGCTTGCGCCGGATCTGGGCCGGGCTGTCCAGGTTAAGCGCGACCAGCGAAGTGGAGTCGATGGCCAACCGCTTGGCCTTCATGTTGTTCAGTTCGCTGATAATGACCGAGTCTAAGTTGTTCACTTGCACCGGATCATGGTAAATGAGCTTGAGCAGGCCCTTCTTCTCATATTTCTCGAGGTCCCAGCCGAATTGGGCCGCATCCGCCTTGATGTCCTCCGGACTCTCCTCCATGGTTATGAATACCGCTGGCTCCTTGTTCTCCAGGCCGTATTTGATGAATTGGGAGCAGAAAATGGTCTTGCCCGTGCCTGTTTCCCCGGTAATCAGGTTTACCGAGTTCTCGACAAAGCCACCGCCGATCAGCGGGTCAAGGCCGGGAATGCCGCTCTTCAGTCGTTTCGGTGCGTCAGCCATCAATAATAAGTTGTGCCAGTCCCCTTATATTCCTTAAACTCAGCTCTTGCGCTCAATCATGTAGTCGGCAAAGCCGTCCAGAACTTCCCGCACTTCTGGCCGGAAGGCGGCCGAAACCAGCTTGGCCTCCGCTATCAGTTTTTTGGCCACAGCTTCGGCATATGCCACTGAGCCATGCCGAGCGAACAGGCCCTGCACCCATTCTATGTCCTGGTTAGTGGTCTGGCTACGCTCCTTGTCCAGTATGGCATAGAGCTTGGCCCGTTCTTCCTTGGTGCATTTTCCGGAGCAATGGATGACCATTAGTGAGCGCTTACCTTCCTTGATGTCGCAGCCGATCTCATCCCGGCCTTTGCCGGCAGTCAAGTCCAGTATGTCGTCAGCGATCTGGAATGCTGGGCCGGCCAGCATGCCGAACCGCTCCAGGCGCTTGAGCTCGTCTTCTTTGGCCCCGGCTATGGTGGCAGCGCCAAGGATGGGCAGCATGAGGTATAGGGCCGTTTTCAAGGTTACCGTCTCCATATACTCTTGTTCCGACACGTCCTGGCGGCCCTTGGTGTTCAGGTCGTGGGCCTGCCCGATGGCGGTCATGACCCCGGTCTCAGCCACCTTCTGCAGCAGCATTAACAGTCGCGTTGGCTCCAGGCCGTAAGTGCCGCAGCGCAAAACGAGCTCGTACACCTTTTCCGACATGTAGTCGCCGACATTTATGCCGTGGCCCACGCCGAAGCGCTGCCAGAGGGCTGGCTGGCTGCGCCGAATGGTATCGCCGTCCTCTATATCATCATGCACCAGCAGCCAGTTATGGAACAGCTCGCAGGCCGCGGCAAACGGCAAAACTTGCCGCTCATTGCCGTGGAACGCGCGGCAGGTAGCTATTGCCAGCACCGGCCGCAGCCGCTTGCCACCGCTGTCTAAGTGGTACCAAACGGCGTCGTTGAGGTTCGGCACGCCCTTTCTAGGAATTACTGCCTCCAGCTCCTTTTCGATCTTGCCGCCTTCGGATTGCAGAAACCGCTCAATCACGCTGGGCATCGTATGCATATTAAGCAAGGGATATAAATGCGTTTGCGCAATGGTTATGATATGCTTAAAGGCACCAATGTCCAGGAGCGGTTGCGCGAATACCGAAGGGTGCTGCAAATCGCCAGGAAACCGACCAAGGATGAATTTTTCGCCTCCAGCAAGGTCACTTCGATCGGTATAGCGCTAATCGGCCTGATCGGTTTTCTAATATTCCTGGCGTTCATCATATCTGGCATCTGAGGTTGGCATGCTCTACACCGTAAAGGCTACGACCGGCAGGGAAGACATCGTGGTGGACATGATTGCCAGCAGGATTAGGGTCGACAAGCTGGACATCCAGTCGGTGTTCCATCCGGCTGAGATTAAAGGCTATATATTTGTCGAGGGGGCAGTTCCAGCCATCCAGAAGGCGATCGCGGGCATGATGCACGTCAAGGGCTTCCTGGACCGGCCGGTGAAGATCGACGAGATCAGGCACTTCCTGGAGTTCAAGAAGGAGCACATAAAGGTCGACATCGGCGATATCGTGGAGATCATCGGCGGGCCGTTCAAGGGGGAGAAGGGCCGCATCCAGCGCCTCAGCACCAACAAGGACGAGGTTACCGTCGAGCTGCTCGAGGCCAGCACGCCGATACCGATCACCATAGCCACCGAGTTTGTCAAGGTCATCAAAAAGGAAATCAAGGCTGACAGCGCGGCCAGCGCTTGACGGTAGCTTCAGCCGCGCGTGCGGCAATCTACTTATATACCTTCCCCGTAATTATCAACTCGAAAGGCCATGGGCGACAAGAAAGAGGTCAAGGTGCTGGTAGAAGGGGGCAAAGCTACGCCAGCCCCGCCGCTCGGGCCGTCCCTGGCTCCGTTAAAGATCAATATCGGCCAGGTGGTCGCCGAAATAAACGAGAAAACTAAAAGCCTGGCCGGCATGCAGGTGCCGGTAAAGGTGACAGTGGACATCGAGACCAAGAAGTGGGTGATAGAGGTCGGCACGCCGCCGTCATCAGCGCTGATAAAGAAGGAGCTGAAGGTAGAGAAGGGCTCGGAAGCCGCCGGCCTGAAGAGAATCGGCGACCTCACCGAAGAGCAAGCCCGCAAGGTCGCCAAGATGAAGTTCGGCTCCGATGCTGACTCTTTTTACAAGCAGATTGTTGGCACAGCGCGCAGCATGGGCGTGAGCGTCGGCAAGGGTGGGATCACCGACGCTGAAATTAAGGCTTACGAAAAGTTGGTAGCGGAGAAGGCGGCCGAGAAGGAAGCCAAGCAGAAGGCCAGGGAAGCGGCCCAGGCGACGACGGCAGGCGCCGCCGCAGGAGCGCCGGCCGCAGCGGCTGCCCCGGCCGAGAAGAAATGAGAATAGGCTTGCAACAGCTAGTTTTTCTTTTTCAGAAGGTCTTGATGCTGTTTCCTTAGCTTGGCGAGCTTCGGGCTGATGACCAGCATGCAATAAGGCTGCAGCTTGTTGCGCTGGTAATAGTCCTGCTGGCCTTGCTCAGCCGGGTAGAACTTGTCCAGGGGCACCAGTTCCGTGACGATCGGCCGTTCGAACGCCTTGGCTCGCTCCAGTTCCTTGACATATGCGGCTGCTTCCTTGCACTGCTTTTCGCTGGTGTAGAATATCACCGACCGGTATTGGTCGCCGGTGTCATTGCCCTGCCGGTTCGGCGTGGTCGGGTCGTGGGAGGTGAAGAACACGTTCAATAGGTCCTTGAACTTGATGACTGCAGGGTCGAACTCGGCCTTGACCACTTCGGCATGGCCAGTGTTGCCCCGATAGGCAACGTCTTCATAGTTAGGGTTGGCCGTTTTGCCGCCGGCAAAGCCCGACACGACTGACACGACACCCCTCAGCTGCTTGAAGACAGCCTCAGTGCACCAGAAGCAGCCGCCGCCGAAGACAACAACCTGTTTCGCCTTTCCCATGCCGTGTATTGGCATTGCACCTAAAAAGTTGCCAAATGGCGAGCCGGTTTTACAGTCCAATCAGGTTTCCCCATTCGCCGGTTGCGGACAGTTGGTAATAGAGTAGGTCAAGGCCTAGCTGGCCGGCAAACAGCAGCAAGTAACCAAGAGCCGCAACCCTGCGGTCCTTCAGTTGGCCAAAGCCGTATGCCTGCAGCAGGGCCATAAACGGTATCAGGAAGCTGAAATAGCGGAAATAGAATATCGGGCGCAATACTAGCGAAAACAGCAGGGCAGTGGCTACGGTGCTGGCCAGCGCCAGGCACAGAAACAGCAGCGGTTTATTGCGGGCATAAGCGAAATGCAGGCCGCCCAGCAACGCCGCTGCCGCCAGCGGGAACACCGCGAGGAAAACGGGTTGGTAGGCAATTAGGGTAGAGATGTCAACGCCGACGGACATCTTGTAGAAAAGGTAAAACAAATACTCGGGAGATGGGTATTGGACCTGGGTAGGGG
>JACQOC010000115.1 GCA_016202785.1 Candidatus Aenigmatarchaeota archaeon | reverse complement strand
TTTGTTGCTATGATAATTTCTGAAATCATCCCTCATTTCTTCCAACAAACCCATAAAAATCAATCGGAAATCAGTTCCTTTATCTTCGCCTTCTTGATGACCTCGTAATCCTTGATTATGTTTACCGTCGCGTCCGGCGCCATCTCATAGAGCTTGAGCAATTCATCATGCGACAGCCGCTTGCCCTCGATTTTCAGGATGTCCTTCACGCCGGAGGTCTTGCTCGGCACGTTGGAGGTTAGAGAGATGATGGCGTTCGGCCGCTCCTCTATCAGCTTCAGCTCCTTTATGATCTCGATGGCCTTTCCCGACTTCAGGTGGTCGATGACAGTGCCAGATTCTATCTTGCTCACCTTCAATTCCATCCTCGTGTTCTTTTTCATGCCGATGCGCTTGAAATATCTTAGCCGGTCTTGGTTAAAAAGGCCGAATATATCTCCTTCAGGTGGAGCGGCTTCAGCTCCGGCCTGGCCTCCAAAGAGCCGATTATCGCGTGCGCTATCTCCCTCCTGGTGACTATCGCCATGCCCCGCTCCGCCATCTCGCGCCGCATACTGTTGCCGTCCGCACTGAGGTCGATGAGCATGCTCCCGTCATCGGAAAGCGTTCCGGTTCGCTTGAACCGTTCCAGCATGTCTGCCGGCATCCCATGCTGGACTATCTTGCGCCCGGTGTCCATATCGGCCGCCAGCATCGACTTCAGGAACGCCTCCTCGAAAGTCCGGCCGAAGCAGGCGACTTCCCCAGTGGACGCCATCTCCACTCCCAGGGCCGGCTCCACTCCGCGCAGCCTCGACCAGGAGAACATCGCGCACTTCACCACGAAATAGGGCTTGGCCGCGGCGAACTTCTGGAACTCGTCCTGCGCCTCCAGCCTCTTGCCGAGCATGCACTCCGTCGCCAGGCTGATCAGGTTGATGTTCACCGCCTTGCTGGCGAACGGCATGCTGCGGCTGGCGCGCAGGTTGCACTCGATGACGTATGCCTTGCCGTCCTTGACCAGGAACTGGATGTTGAACGGCCCCCGTATGCGCAGCCGGCTGACGATGCGCCGGGAATAGTCGGCCAACGTGGCCATCATGGCCTGGTCCAGCGTGACCGGCGGTATGCAGATGGTGGCGTCGCCGGAATGCACGCCGGCATCCTCGATATGCTCGGATATGGCGCCGATGAACGTGTTCTTCCCGTCGCCGACGCCGTCAACCTCGATCTCCTTGGCGCTGTCCATGAACTTCGAAACGACCACCGGATAGTCCCGCGAGACCTTGACAGCGCCATGCACGTAATCCGCCAGTTCCGCCTCATTGTTGGCCACTTTCATCGCCGAGCCGGACAGCACGTAGGACGGCCGCACGATCACCGGATAGCCGATGCCGGCCGCGAACTCCTTCATGTCGCGGCTGGTGGTCAGCGATTTCCACTTGGGCTGCGCGATGCCCAGGCCGTCCAGCACCGCTGAGAACTTCCGCCGGTCCTCGGCCATGTCTATGTACTTGCCGGACGTGCCGAGCAGCCGCACGCCGCGCTTGTCCAGGGAATAGGCGAGGTTGTTCGAGGTCTGGCCGCCGACGGAAGTGACTACGGCATAAGGGTTCTCCATCTCGATGATGTCCATCACCCGCTCCAGCGTCAATTCGTCGAAATACAGCTTGTCGGACATGTCATAATCTGTTGAAACAGTCTCCGGGTTGCAGTTCAGCACCATGGTCCGATAGCCTTTCCGCTTCAGCTCCCAGACGCAGTTCATGGTGCACCAGTCGAACTCGACCGACGAGCCGATCCGTATCGGCCCGGAGCCCAGGATCAGTATCTTCTTCCTCCCGCCGAAATCTATGTCATTCTCGTCTCCGTGGTAGGTCAGGTATAGGTAATTGGTCCGTGCCGGCCATTCCGCAGCTAGTGTGTCAATCTGCTTGACCGCCGGCCTTATCCCATGGAACTTCCTTAGGCCGCGCACTTTCTCCTGCGACACCCCGAGCATCTTCGCTATAGCCTCGTCGCTGAAGCCTAGTTTCTTCGCCTGCTTGAGCATGCCGCCGAAGTCATGCGACGTTATCTTCAGCTTCCTGAAAGTGTCCTCGAAGTCCGCGATGCTCTTCAGCCGGTGCAGGAACCACTGGTCGATGCCGGTCAGGCGGCTTATTTCGTCGACCGCCATGCTGCGCAAGGCCTGCATTATGGCAAACAACCTTTGGTCAGTTGGGTTCCGTAACCGGTCGTTCATGGCCTCGGCATCGATGTGTTCCTCGAGGCCGGCCAGCTCCTTGCCGGTCTCCAGCATCCGGACCGCTTTCTGCAGCGCCTCTTCGAAGGTGCGGCCAATCGCCATCACTTCCCCGATCGACTTCATCTGCGAGCCGATCTGCCGGTCATGCACCTTGAACTTCTGGAACTCCCAGCGCGGAACCTTCACGACGATGTAATCGAGAGCCGGCTCGAAGTCAGCAGTCGTTATCCCGGTAACCTTGTTCTTCAGCTCCGGCAGCGTGTAGCCGACGGCCAGTTTCGCCGCGATGTGCGCCAGCGGATAGCCGGTCGCCTTGCTGGCCAAGGCCGATGACCGGCTGAGCCGGGCGTTGATTTCAATCACGAAATATTGGTCACTTTTCGGGTCGAGCGCGAACTGGATGTTGCACTCCCCGACAATGCCGATCGACCGGATTATCTCGATGGCTTTCGAGCGCAGCATGTGGTATTCGTAGTTGGTCAGGGTCTGGGACGGCGCCACCACGATGCTGTCGCCGGTATGGATGCCGAGCGGGTCGAAGTTCTCCATGTTGCAGACGGTTATGCAGTTGTCGTCCTTGTCCCTAACCACTTCATACTCAATCTCTTTCCAGTGGTGCAGGTACTTCTCCACCAGTATCTGGCCGATCGGCGACTGCTTTATGCCGATCTCCGCAGCATGCTGCAATTGGGACTCGTCCCACACCACCCGGGAGCCGAGGCCGCCGAGCGTGTATGCCGAGCGCAGTATCAGCGGGAACCCGATGCCGGATGCGATGGCCTTGGCCTGCTCGACGCTTTGCGCGGCCCGGCTCGGCGGGATGAAGGCGCCGACCTTCTCCATCGCTTCCCGGAACGCCTGCCGGTCTTCGGTCTTCTCAATCGCGTCGGTCTGCGTGCCTAGCACCCGGATCCCGTATTTCGCGAGGATGCCATTCTTCGCCAAGTCTATTCCCGCGTTCAGCGCGGTCTGGCCGCCGAAACCGAGCAGTATGCCGTCCGGCCGCTCCCGTTCTATGATCGCTTCCAGGAAGCCGGTCTCGATCGGCTCCAGGTATACCTTATCCGCAAACTCCGTGGAGGTCTGGATGGTCGCTATGTTGGGGTTTACCAAAACCGTCTCGATGCCTTCCTCGCGCAGCGCCTTGAGGGCCTGGATGCCGGAATAGTCGAATTCCGCTGACTGGCCGATGCGGATGCCGCCGGATCCGATGACCAGCACCTTCCTTATGCCCGGGTCCTTAGCCACGGCCGCCTCCCGCCGCCTTCAGGAACCGGTCGAACAGGAAGGACGTGTCAGACGGCCCGGGGCAGGCTTCCGGATGCCACTGGACCGCGAAGAACTTCCTTTTTTCAGAAGCGATGCCTTCGACGGTCCGGTCATTGGCGTTGACATGCGTGACTTCAACATCGCTGGGCAGAGTTTTGGCGTCGACCGCAAAGCCATGGTTCTGGCTGGTGATATAGCAGCGGTTGCGCTTGGCCTCGAGCACCGGGTGGTTCTGGCCGCGGTGGCCGAACTTGAGCTTGTAAGTGTCGGCGCCGATGGCCAGCGCGAACACCTGGATGCCGAGGCAGATGCCCATGGCCGGCAGGCCGTATTCCATCAGGCTGCGCGCCGCAGCGACGGTCTTCATTATCCGCTTCGGGTCGCCCGGGCCGTTGGAGATGAACAGCCCGTCAGGTTTGTGGCCCATTATCTTGTCGGCCGGGCAGTCGGCCGGCAACCTTACTACTTTTGCCCCCCGGCTTACCAGCGACCTGATAATATTCATCTTTATGCCGCAGTCGATGGCGGCAATTGCCGGGCCGTTGTTGCCTGCGCCATAGATTTGGGTTTCGGTAACGGAAACTTCCCCCACTAAGTCCCTTTGATTAGGGTCGTTTATCGCCTGCGCTTCGGCCTGCAGCCGTTCCACGTCCGGGGCTTGGCTGGCCTGGAGGGTGCCAAGCATCACACCCTTGGTGCGCAACACCTTAGTCAGCTTTCTGGTGTCAATGCCGCAAATGCCAGGTATGCCATTCTCGGCCAGCCAGCCGTCCAGGCTGTTTTTGGAAGAGTAGTGGGACGGCGTGCGGCACAGCTCAGAAACTATGTAGCCGGTAATCCTTGGCAGCGGCGACTCGAAGCGGTTGGGATCGATGCCATAGTTGCCCACCAGGGGATAGGTTTGGCACAGGAT
>JACQOC010000114.1 GCA_016202785.1 Candidatus Aenigmatarchaeota archaeon | reverse complement strand
GTGTTCCGGGACGCCCTGAACATGGGGCCCGGCTCAGCGGTCAACGTCACCATGGAAGAGAGCAAGATAGTCCTGCAGAAGCTGCAGATGGATCCGATAGAAGTGTTCAAGGAAATAGCCAAGAAAGGGCCTACAAAGAGCGCCATAGACTCGGATCAGGACTATGACGAGATGATGGAGGGCAGATGGAAGAAGAGGCGTACCTAGACGCGAACGTCTTCCTTTACGCGCTCCTCGACACCGGCGCCAAAGGGAAGCGGGCGGCCGAAATCCTGCAAAGGGTCAAGGATGGCGCTTCCGGCGGAGCGACTTCGGCCCTCACCTTTGATGAGGTATTCTGGAAAATCAAGAAGCAGCGCAGCCATCAGGACGCCATCCGCGCTGCCGAGGCCTTCCTGCTGTTCCCTAACCTACGCGTCATCGCGGTGACCCCTGGCGTGCTTTCCGCGGCGCTGGAGCTGCTGAAGAAGCATGATCTTGGACCACGGGATGCGATTCACGCGGCATGTGCCGCAGCCGCCGGTATCCGGACAATGGTCAGCGACGATGCTGACTTTGACCGCATCCCAACCCTGAAGCGGAAACCCATATTGTAGCGGGAAAAGCTTTTAAAAAGTCAGGCAATATACTATCATGCCGAAGAAGGCTAAATTCGTCGTTATCGTCGGCTCGGTCATCAGCGGCGTAGGCAAAGGGACCTTCTCCGCGTCGCTGGGCAGCGTGCTGAAGCTGGCGCACGGCCTCAACGTCGCCCCGATCAAGTTCGACGGCTACCTCAATTTTGACGCCGGGACGCTAAACCCTTACCGGCACGGCGAAGTATTTGTTTTAGAGGACGGCACGGAAACCGACCTGGATCTCGGCAGCTACGAGCGCATGCTCAACCAGAACCTGACTAAAGACAACTACCTGACGGCCGGCAAGATCTTCAAGACCATCATCGACAAGGAACGGAAAGGCGATTTCCTGGGCCGCGACGTGCAATTCGTGCCGCACGTGACCGACGAGATAAAGAAATACATCCGGGCGCTAGGCGAGAAGCGCCAGGCGGACATCGTCCTGGTCGAGGTCGGCGGAACGGTAGGCGACATCGAGAATTCCTATTTCCTGGAGGCGATGCGGCTTCTAGCGTTGGAAGAAGGGAAGGGCAACGTTTGCTTCATCAACGTCGTCTACATCCTGGAGCCGGGCTCGCTCGGCGAGCAGAAGACCAAAGCGGCCCAGCTGGGCACACAAAGGTTGATGAGCCTCGGCATCCAGCCGGACATAATAGTTTGCAGAGGTGAACGGCCGATCAACAACTCGACCCGCGAGAAGATCAGCCAGTATTCCAACGTGCCGGAAGAGCGGGTCATGGGCCTGCATGACCTGGACAACATCCATAAAGTCCCAATAGTCCTCAAGAAAGTCGGCATCGACAAGGAAGTGCTGAAGATACTGGAGGTCGAGAACGGCGAGGAAAAGCGTGAGTTCGACAAATGGGCCAAGCTGGTCGACATGATGGATGCTTCCAAGAAGAAGATAACGATAGCCATCGCCGGCAAATACACTGGCCTGCACGATTCCTATATCTCCATCCTGAAGTCGCTGGAGCATACCGCTCCCTACTATGGCGCCAAGGTGGAAGTGAAATGGATCGAGACCACCGACATCCAGGACGCCAAGCAGGCAGCGGAAGCGCTCAAGGGCATGGACGGCCTGATCGTTCCCATAGGTTACGGCTCCCGCGGCGCCGAAGGCAAGGTGGCGTGCGTGCAGCATGCGCGCGAGAGCGGCCTGCCGTTCCTTGGCCTGTGCTACGGCTTCCAGATGGCGATCATCGAGTTCGCCAGGAACGTGTGCGGCCTGAAGGGGGCCAATTCCACCGAGGTCGATGAGAATGCCAAAGAGCCGGTCGTCGACATCCTGCCGGAGCAGAAGAAGATTGAAGGGCTGGGGGGCACGCAGCGGCTTGGCGCGCACGAAGTAGAGATAAAGGCCAACACCCACGCCCACAAGCTATATGGGTCAGCGACGGCCATGGAGCGCTTCCGCCATCGGTGGGAATGCAACCCGAAATACATACCGCTGCTGGAGAAGCACGGCATGGTGTTCAGCGGCAAGCACCCGAAATATGACATCATGCAGATTTTGGAGTTGCCAAAGCACCCGTTCTTTTTCGCCACCCAGTTCCACCCTGAGTATACCTCTAAGCCCTTGGAGCCGAACCCGGTGTACAGAGGTTTCATTGAGACGTGCGTGAAGGGCAGGTAGCGGCTTTTGTTAGCGGTTTAGCGGAATTTGATAACACTGTTATAGCC
>JACQOC010000118.1 GCA_016202785.1 Candidatus Aenigmatarchaeota archaeon | reverse complement strand
TTTCATTATCCAGTATGCCTTGGTCGAAGTAGACTTTGAGCGGGTTCGCGTGGCCGAACGGCGGGATCGAGCCGATTTCGCAGCCGGTCGCTTGCAAAACTTCGTTGGGCGTGGCCAAGTGGACTTTCTTCGTGCCTTCCAGGCGGGCAATCTTCTTCAGGTCGGCCTTGCGGTCGGCCCTGGCCAGGACCAGCAAGAATTTGCCTTCAGTGCTCTTGCAAACAAGCGCTTTCACGCCGGTTTTTAGTTCAACGTTGCGGATGCCGGCAGCCTGCTCGCTGGTGTAGGCAGCCACATGCTCGGTCACCTTGTAGCTGATGCCCAACTGGTCAAGGCTCTGCTTGATCCGCAACAACGTATCTTCCATGTCACTTGAGGAGCTTCTCCAGCTCTTTCCTTATCTGCTCCGGCTGCACCGTGCCTTTGGTCGCGCGCATCGCCTGGCCGACCAGGAACTCGAAGGCTTTCTTCTCGCCTTTCCTATAGTCCTCGACTGCCTTGGCGTTCTGCTCAACTATAGGTTTCAGGACCGATTGCAAGTCAAGCGTAGCGCTCTCCAGGCCATGTTCCTTGATGACGTCTTTCGGGTGGCGCTTTTCTTCGACCATTCGGCGCGCGGCCATTTCCGCATTGCGGTCGGTCAGTTTGCCGCGCTCGATCTGCTCGACTATATATAGGATCCATTCGTCCTTGAGGCCGCTCGACCTATAGCGCAGCTCGTTCCAGTTCAGCGTCTTCTTCAGGTCGCCGGCAATGAAGGTTGCCGCTATAGCTGGCTTGGCCTTGCCAGCTGCCTGCTCGAACAGGCTGGCGATTTCAAGCTCGGCAACCAAAGCCTCTGCCAGTTTTTGCGAAATGCCGTATTGCTTGACGAACCGGGCATATTTCTGGTGCGGCAGTTCCGGCATGCCGTGCTTAGCTTGGGCCAGCATGGCTTGCGTCACGTCTATAGGCACCAGGTCGGGATCGAAAATGTAACCATAATCCTCTTCACTCTCCTTCTCGCGCAGCATTTGGGTAACGCCTAGGTCCGGGTTCCAGGCTACCGTTGACCGCTCGATGCTGAGGCCTTGGCGCAGCGCATTAGCCTGCCGGACCATCTCATATTTTAACGCTTTTTCGATCTCCTTGGTGCCGGTGATATTCTTCACTTCAACCCGTTCTCCGCCGGCCAGGCTGATGTTGGCGTCAGACTTGAACACGGCTTTGGTGTCCGGGTCGTAGGCCTGCAGGTATTCCAATATGGTCTCCAGGCCTTGCAGGAACAGCCTGGCTTCCTCCGGGCTGGAAAAGTCCGGTTCCGTGACTATTTCGGCCAGCGGCGTGCCGGAGCGGTTATAATCCACAAGCACAAAGCTGCCGGAATGGACCAGTTTGGCCGGATCCTCTTCCATGTGGATGCGCCGTATCCGTATCCTTTTCTTGCCGTTGGGCGCAACGATTTCCAGATGGCCGTCCTTGCCCACCGGCACTTCGTACTGGGTTATCTGGTAGTTCTTGGCCAAATCCGGGTAGAAATAGGTTTTGCGGGAAAACATTACCGCCGGCTGGATGTTGCAGTTTAGCGCCAGTGCGATCCGCAACGCGATGTCCAACACGGCACGGTTGAACCTGGGTTTTGACCCCGGCAGGCCGAGGCAGGTCGGGCAGGTTAGCGTGTTCGGCTCCGGCTCCTCCTTCATGGTCGCCGGGTTGCGGCAACCGCAGAAGATCTTGCTCTTGCTATTGAGCTGGACATGCGTCTCCAGGCCGATCTTCACCTGCATAAGCTATCTTTAGTCGGGCATATTTATACGGGCTTGATCTGCTCTATTGCCAGACAAATTCTCACTTTACAATAGCGGCTGCAGCTACGGCCAGGGTGCCTGGATAGCAAAGGTAACCGCTTGCTGCCCGATGTTCGGCGCTTGCCGGACAGAAATGACAACCTATAGGCTACCTATAGGTTTTTCTATAGGAAATCAAGGGGTGTGTTTCTATAGGAAATGAAGGGGTTGCCGTCGATAGCCTATAGGTAAATGTTTCACAAAATGAAACAATATGCCAGAAAATATGGCAAAGTGCCTACTGTCGGCTCTTTTCCAAATGTCGGCCAGACATGATGTGGTCTGACACGTGATCCGGGACTCCTACTCTCACTTCGCCACCCAGGTTCTGCATTTTCGCAATCAGCTTCTGCTTGTCCGGATGGTCCAGCATCCTATTGACCAGATTCTTAGCCGACACCGGGTTTATGCCCATATGGCTTGCCAGATCCCTATAGCCTACGAAGCCTAGCTTCAGCAATAAGCCGATCAGATGCTTCTCCCGGTCGGTAAGGCTGCCCAGCGCTGAACTTACTCTGTCAACCGACTCAGTCGACTGAGTCGACTCAGTCGCCGGTTTTCCAGCCACGCTAGCCGCTTTGGCTCCGGTCTCTAGCTTCTCCAGCAGCACCATTTTTGCCTCGTCGATGAAGCTCCGGACATCTTCCGGAAGCCTGGAAAGCAGCTCGGTAGCCTTAAGGTCGATGGATTGGCTGACATCATGGATATCTTTGGTGGTGCGCAGGATTTCCCAAAGCAAGGCCGATTCCTCTTCCTGGCGGCCATCCCCAGGTGCTTGAGTCGGCTCCGGCAAAGAATGAGTCGCGATGGCTTTGTATAGCGCTTTTGGCGACTCAGTCGCTTGAGTCGCATGCTCCAAGGCCAATTCCGCAAGCGCCATCAGCTTCAGTTCGGTATCCAGGTGGTCGCAGGCCTTCCTGATGTCGGCAGCCAACACCCGCATGTTAAGTATTGGGCACGCCCGGTTATATTGTTAGGAACGGTAAGTAACTGGTCGAATGGCTGCGCACAAAGTGAGTTTTGTCTGGTGTAGGCCAAAACCATTACAAAACACGCAAAGCTTTTATTGTTAACTGCCAAATAGGCAAGCATGCCGACCACCAAAAGGTTGCCGGAAGAAAGGCAAAACATGGTGCCATACGTCATGGTAGCCGTGATCAGCAGCCTATTGACTGCCGGCCTGCTTTATGCCGCCTTTTCCGCCTATTTTGAGCAGGCGCCGCAAGCGAAAGGCGATAACACCATAGTCGCAGCTGGTCAGCAAGAGACTGCCACAGCAGTATTCAGCTCGGTCAAGGATTCAGTGGTACACGTCAGTTCCATGTTCATAACGCGCGACATCTTCCTTCGGCCCGTGCCGGCCGAAGGCACTGGCACCGGCTTCATCGTGTCAGAGGACGGCCTCATCTACACCAATAATCACGTGATCGAAAACGCCCAGCAGATCAACGTGACGCTTTCCGACGGCACTGAACTGCCGGCCCGGTTGGTGGGTGCAGACCCGCTGACCGATATAGCAGTCCTCAAGGTAGATAGCCCGGCAACCTTGAAGAAAGTGAGGCTTGGCGACAGCAGCACACTGGTCCCCGGCCAGCTGGCCATAGCCATAGGCAACCCATACAAGCTGGACAATACGGTAACGGTAGGCGTGGTCAGCGCGCTCAACCGCACCTTGGAGCCCACTCCGGGCTATACGCTAAAGGGCATTATCCAGACCGACGCTGCCATCAACCCGGGCAACAGCGGCGGGCCGTTGCTTAACGCCAAGGGTGAAGTGATAGGCATCACTAGCGCCAAGTTCCTGGGCGACCAGTCGCGCGGCGGGGCGGAAGGCCTCAGCTTTGCCATCCCAATCAACACGGCAAAATCGATAGCAGAGCAGATTGTCGAGAAAGGCATAGTGTCTAGGCCGTGGATCGGCATAATCGGCATCGATATGACGCCGGCCATCGCCAAGCAGCTCAACGTTAACATCCAGAGCGGCGTGCTGCTGCGCGAAGTGGTCAAAGACGGCCCGGCGGCAAAAGCCGGCTTGCGCGGCATCATTTCCCAGCCTGGCCAGCCTGGCTTCCAGCTGGGCGACATAATCACTGCGCTTGATGGCAAGCCGATAGTTTCGGTAACAGAACTGATAGACATAGCGCTTACATATAGGGTGAATGACCAGGTTACCATCGCCTTTTATAGAGATGGCTCGACACAGTCCACGCGCTTAACGTTCGGCGCGCGGCCGAAGGACTAATCCATAACACCGTTATTTATCTAGCGGCCTAGCGGAACGGTACAGCCAGCAAGAATAAATTCCCTCAATGCGAAGTTTCCATATGGGCTGGCGCAGATACAACAGGCTGGACCGCAACCTCGGTCACTATTACCGGCCGCACCGCCGGCCGCATCCGCTGCGGCAGCAGCGCATGACCGGCCTGGAAAAACGCTTCCAGGAGTTCACCAAGGAGGCGGACCTGGATTTCAAGTTCACCGGCAACGGCACGCATTGGATCGGGGACAAGAACCCGGATTTCATCAACCGCTCCGGCCGGGTTGCGGTAGAGGTGTTCCATCCGAGCTACAAGATCAAGAACTTCGGCAGCGTCGACAATTATGTACGGCAACGGGATGCGGCCTTCAAGAGCAAGGGTGTCAAAGCCTTATTCCTGTCTTCGGAAGACATGAAGGAACACGACTGGAAGCAGAAGGCCAGCAAACGGCTGCAGGAAATCATGGAGAAATACAGCACCGAAAGCCTGGGCATTTAGCCAGGCCCTTATTCTTTAGAAGCGACTACTAGGCCAATCCGAACAGCAGCAACAGACCGACCAATAATGGCTGGTGCACCAAGTAGATGGCCAGCGAGTGTTGCCCCAACCCGGCCAGCTGCCTCATTCCTAGCTTATCAGAAGACTTGGGAGCCTTTTTTCCCGCATACCTGATCTGGCCAACCGCAAGGCCAATCAGGAACAGGCCGAACCACGGCAGCAGCGGGAAGTAGTCTAAAGCCGCATAACCGCCATCTTTCAGCCCCAGCCAGAACAGCCACGGCACGTCAACCTCCTGGACGCCTGCATAAGCCCCCAGGCCAATCAGCAGCAAGCCCAGCAGCAAGTTCCACTTGCCCAACGGGGCAAAAGCCGGGGCCAGCACTACGGCAACGCCGATGAAATGCAGGATACCGAAAGTGATCAACGGCTGGCCCAGGTACAGCCAAACGCCGGCTGTGACTAAAAGGCCAAGGCCGAAGATTGACAGTCCACGCTTAAGGAAATGGCCATACGGCCGCTTGCGGGCCATGCTTAGCGCCAGGCTGATGCCGGCAATCAGGATAAAGGCACCGGCAACCGACCTGGGGAACAGCCACCAATAGAGCCAGCCGTCGGTGAACGTGTAAACGCCAAGATAACGCAACGCGAAGCTCCAGTTGAAGGCAACCATGCATATGACCGCAAGCCCCCTGGCTGCGTCCAGTTCCCAGAACCTGGCCATACAATATATTGCCTATCCCTTCCCTACTTAAGGCTTGCCATGAATCTGGGGTATGCGCCAGCTCCATCTCGCTATCGCGATCGGCATCATGGCAATTCTGTTTTACCTAGGCATAGAAGCGGTGGCAAGCGTTGCCAACGCGGCCAACGAGCCGGCCAAGCTGGAACGGGTAATAGACGGCGACACGTTGGTGGTGGAGAAGGGCCGGAGCGTAAGGCTGCTGGGCATAGACACGCCGGAAAAGGGCCAGCCTTATTCAGAGCAGGCCACGGCCTTCCTGGAACAAGCGGTGCGGGGCAAGGCCATCTATTTGGAAAAGGGTGGGGAAGACCGGGACAAGTATGGCCGGCTGCTGCGCTATGTGCGGGCGGACGGCCGCCTAGTGAACCTGGAGCTGGTGCGGGCTGGGCTGGCCCGTGCGTACGTCTTCCAGAACGACAGCCATACCATTGAACTGCTGGCGTTGGAAAAGCAGGCAAAGCAGCAGGGCAACGGCATCTGGTCAGTCAAATATGAGCACGCGTTCTGCATCGGCATCAGCCTGTTCCGCTACAATGCCCGCGGCGATGACCGCACCAACCTCAACGACGAGTTCGTAATACTCCGCAACGGCTGCGACTACCAGATGGACATAGCCAGCTGGAAGGTTTTGGCCGGGAACGACGCCTATGCCTTTGGCAACGTCACGGTCGGGCCGCACCAGTCCGTCGTGCTGCATACCGGCAGCGGGCCGGACAACAGCACTGACCTGTTCTGGAACAGCACCCGGCCGCTGTGGAACAACGAACACGACAAGCTCATCATGCGCGACCAGGCCGGCAGGCTGATGCTGAATTACAGCTATGACAACATCTGATTGCGCGCTGCTGGCCAAAATCAGCTGGCTGGCGAGGCCGACAGGATGAACCGTATCAGTGCCCGCCGTATCTCCGTCCCGGTGTCATAGATGATGGTATTGCCGTCTATTTCTGCCGTTATCACTTCGCCGCGCGCCGGATCCATGATCTCGATCAAATGGAAGCTCTCATCATTTATCGAGTGCACCGCAACTGCATGCACGCCGCCGGCCCATTCGTACACCAGTATCACGCCCTCGCTGGCCCCAATCTCACGGGCGATGGTGTTGAGGAAGGACTGGTTTACCGGGGACACCGTCAGGTTCTGGCCCCGCTCCTTGGTGGTCGAAGCGTTCTTCGGGAACTTCACCCACCAATCCACATGATTGTCCCCATTCCAGTCCAGGTTCCAGCGGCCGTTGCTGGCGTTCTGCGTCCAGTTGCCGAACATCTTGATGGTGAAATTTTTCCCGCTTTCATTGATATAGCGCGCCAGGCCGAAGAACAGGCCGCGCATGCCGGTTCCTTGGGCGGTTGTGTTCAGGTGCCTGGACAAGTTTTCAATCAGCTGCGACTCGTTCAGGCCCTTGGTCAAGGATGGCACGCTCTGGTTCAGCAGTTTGACCACCCAGGCTAACGAGGTCGGCGCGCAGGTGTAGTTGTTCGGTTGCTGCAAAGGGTCGGGCTTATCATCTACTACCACCACGTCTGACAGCAGGATTACTTCCAGCCCATCCCCGGCATCGCAGCCCATTATCACATCATTGTCCGTTTCTATATTCTCGGCCGGGAACTCGCACACGCACGCCCCAAGCGCGCAATCGCCTTGCATTGCGCCCAGCTTCAGGCAGTGCTGCCGGCAGCTGATGATTTGGCGCGTGCATACTGAAGAGGAAGGCATGCGGCAGAAATGCTCGGCCAAGCGGCCGTAGTTCAGGCAGAAGTCAGTCCTTTCGCTCCTGATGCCGGAGCAGGTGCCGGCCACCAGCGGCTCAGACGTCGGATAAGTAAGGCGGTCGGTATCAGTGCAAGTGCCAACCAAAGGCTCAGCGTCATGCACCGTAACCAAGCTTCCCAGCGCCAGCACGATAAGCAGCAGCATGGCCTTCATCTTTCAGCTTCGATTGAGGCTATTTATACCTTCCACTAGCAGCAATGGCACAACCGTTAAGAAAGACAGCCATGCTTCACTTCACGCTTCTTAGGACGCCTACCAGCTCGTCATGCACCTTGCCGTTGGTCGCGCACATGTCCAACGCTCTGACATCCCAGGCCGAGCCGTCCATCCTGGTAATCGTTCCGCCAGCCTCCTTCAGTATCAAGCTGCCGGCCGCGGTGTCCCACGGCTTGAGGTCCAGCTCCCAGTGGCCGTCCAGCCGGCCGCAGGCGACCCAGCACATCTCCAAAGCTGCCGCTCCTGCTCTCCGGAAACCTTGCACTTTGGTCAGGACTGCCTGCAGGCATTTTAGGTTGTAGGCCGTCAGCCGCTTATTGTGCAGCGGGAAGCCGCTGGACAGGATGCAATCCGCAAGCTGCGCGTTCTTCGACGGCCTTATGGGTTTGCCGTTTACGTATGCGCCGCTGCCGGCCTCAGCCAGGAACAGTTCCTTGTGCAACGGGCTGTAGACGGCCCCGGCAACCGCCTTGCCGCCCTTGTAGAAGGCCACCGACGCGCAAAAGGCCGGATAGGAATGCACGAAGTTGGTGGTGCCGTCGAGCGGGTCGATGATCCAGGTCCGTTCGCTCTTGCCGGTGGCGCCGGACTCCTCGCCCAGGAACGCATCCTTCGGGAAGCTCCTGCCGATGGTTTGCTTGATGATCTCTTCCGAGTTCCGGTCGACCTCGGTGACCAGCTGGTAACGCGTATCTTTGGTGCCGATCGATGCCACTTTGCCAAGGCGCTGCAACAAAAACTTCCCGCCGGCCAACGCCGCCTTGGCTGCAATCGTTGTTTCTTTCCTAAAACCCATGCCGCAACCGTTCAAATATGGGCGAAGGGAATAATTAACCGGTTACATGCTGAAGCATACCGCAGGCTGGCACATCGGCCGGGTCGGCCACATAGCGACAAAGAAGGTCGCTGTCTGCCGGGAGCCCGAGACTTTGGATACGGTCCTGGAGCGGATGGGCAGGACGGGATATAGGCGCCTGCCGGTCATCGACAACGACGGCCGGCTGAAGGGGATCATAACTTCAGTGGATGTCTTGCGCCATGTGGCCCGGAATGGGCCAGTGCTGACTAGCGCCGGCAAGGTCATGAACCAGCAGGTGCACGCGTTTGGCGCCAACTTCACCATCGAACAAGCCGCACATCTGTTCCACGCCATCGGCAAGGGCGCCTACCCGGTGATAGAAGAAGGCCGCTTGTCCGGCATGCTATCCGAAGCGGACTTCACGCGCCATTTCGACCGCAAGGTCGACATTGCCGTCAATCGGCTAATGACCCACAAGCCGCTGGTAGTCGGGCAACACACCGACATCATGGACGCGGCCCATAGGCTTGCATTCGGTTATAGACGCTTGCCGGTCGTTGAGAACGGCATACTTTTGGGCATACTCACGCCGACCGACGTCCTCAGCCATCTGGCCCAGAACGGCTGGAAGGCAGCGGGCAGCAAAGTCAAGGATGCGATGCGCGCGCCGGTCATCACCATCGAGTCGGAAGCCGACCTCAGGCACGCGGCCAGCAAGATGGTGGAAAAGCACTTGGGCGGCTTGCCAGTTACGGAAGACGGAGAACTGCTGGGCATGGTGACAGAACGGGATCTAGCTGACCTGCTGTTTTCTACGCTGAAGAAAGGCAAGGCATGAAGGCCATAGAAGACATCATCTTCTCCGAAGAGGAGCTTGCCATGCCCGCCATAGTGGAGGGCAAGAAGGATGCAAAGGCTTTAAATAGCCTGGGTTTAAATAATGTCATTCCCATAAACGGCCAGCCGCTGGCATCCTTTGTCGCCAGGCTGCACGCCGACGGGGTCAAGGAAATGGCAATTCTGACTGACTTTGACCCGGAAGGCAAAAAATTGCACGCCAGGCTCAAGGGCCTTGCCCAAGGCTACCGCATCAAGGTCAACGGGAATTTAAGGCACAAGCTTATGCAAACCGGCAAGACCAGGATTGAAGACTTTGGGAACTTTGAAATAGGGAGAGGTGGTTATAATGGCGAAACTGGCTCCTACTTCCATAAAGTACATAATCAAGGCCTACCTGAGAGCCAAAGGCGTAGTGGAAAAGCCTGATGTCATCGGCGCGATTTTCGGCCAGACGGAAGGCTTGTTAGGCGCAGACTTGGATTTGCGCGAGCTGCAAAAGACCGGCAGGATCGGCCGGATTGAGGTCAACGTCAAGAACGTGGCCGGCAAGAGCGAAGGCGAGATACACATCCCATCCTCGCTGGACTCGTCCGAGACTGCCCTGATCGCCGCTGCCATTGAAACCATAGAACGGATCGGGCCGTGTGATGCCGAAATCGAGCTTCGCGGTATAGAGGATGCACGGGCCATGAAAAGAGACTATGTTATTGAGCGGGCCAAGGAGCTGATGCGCACCCAATTAAGCAAAGGCCTGCCGGACATCTCCGAAGTGTCGGAGCAGATCAAGGAGTCGATCAAGGCTGACGAGATAACCAGCTACCATGGCCTGCCGTGCGGGCCAGGGATTTTGGAAAGCGAGGAGATAATCGTCGTGGAGGGCCGCGCAGACGTCATCAACCTGCTGAAGAACGGCATCAGCAACGTGATTGCCATTGAAGGCACGTCAGTGCCGTCAGCAGTCGCTTCCCTTACCAAGGAGAAGACCACCGTCGCCTTTGTCGACGGCGACCGGGGCGGGGAACTGATCATAAAAGAGCTGATGCAGAAGACCGACCTGGACTTCATCGTGTTCGCGCCGGACGGCAAGGAAGTCGAGGAGCTAGCCAAGAAGGAAATTTACAAAGCCCTGCGCAACAAGATACCGATCGAGGATTTCAAGTCCGGCCACCGCCGGGAATTGCGCACCTCCTTCCGGGAGATGGAGCGCAAGCAGGAAGAGCGGCGCTTGGACCACGAAGTCGCGGCCGAAACGCAAGAACAGCCGCCGGCCGAGGAAGAAGAGGACGTCGGCATGGAGCGGCCGTTGCGCGTCACCGCCAAGCAGAAGGAGCACTTCAAGCAGGTGGTCGACGACCTGGTCGGGACCAGGGCAGCGTGCATCTTCGACGAGAAGAACGATTTGCTCGGCAAGGTGCCAGTGGCCGAATTATTCAACACCCTCAAGACCATCGACAACCCGCACACCATAATCTTCGACGGCCGCATCGACGCGAAGCTCAACGCCATCGCGCGGAAGAAAGGCGTGAAATACCTGGTCGGCATGGAGAAGGACAAATTGCGTTCCAGTGTTGTCTTGCTTGCGAAGCCTGACCTCGAGTGAGAACGGGAGCATCTGGAATTATAGATGAAAGTCGTCTGCGACCATTGCAAGCGCAATATCATTTCTAGGAAGGATTTCATCGCGGTCGGGCAGCTATACCCGCGCTTCCCGTATGCGAAATACCATAACGCATGCTATTCCGAATTCCTGAAGAGCGGCAAGCTGTGGATAGGGGCCAGAGGCCAGCAAACCCTTTCCGGACCGAATGCCGGCCGCGGCTACGCATTCACCGCAGTCTTTTTCCTTCTCTGGTTGGCTTTCATAACATTCATCCTGAAGCCGAAGCTGCCGGCCGGAGCCCTCTCCGACGCCGTGTATTATGCTTTCCTGGCGCTGGGCGTAGCCGGTGCGGCTTTCAGTTTCTACGTAAAACAGAACGTACAAAAATTAGAGAAAGAACTCAAATGATTTTGAGGCCTGCAATCTTAAGTAGCTTTATTCATTTCTTCCCGATCCACATGGCATAGCCGAGCCACATGCAGCCGAGGCCGAACAGCACCACACCGGTCAATGCGGCCTCGAACGGCAGCGGCGGCGCGAACACCGCCGGCGCCATGGCCATCAGCAGGATGCCGGCCCACTTGGGCAGCACCTTGGCCCGGTAAGTGACGTAGCCTAACAGTAGGAAGGCGAAGGCGGTAAGGATGAACAGGCTCTGCAATAGCGCGCCGGCCAAACCGGCCAATAATGGCCCGCTTGGGCTGAGCAGTTCCGCTGCAGCCGAGCTGGTGGCCAGCACTGGCATGACCGCGCCCTCAAAGAACAGTATGACGCCGGCCAATAATGCCGTGCTGGCTATGGACAATATGGTGGCCAGCAGGCCCAGCATGCCGGCCTTGCCGCCCTGCACGGAATGCAATCCAATCAGGCCGAACATGGTAAGCAGGAACGCCAGGCCGAGGCCAAGATGGACTGGGCCCCATAACGGATTGGCCAAAGCATTAGGGTCGGCCACCTCGTTGGGATGGAGCAGCATGAAAACGATGGCCAGCAGGCCGGCAGCCAGCAATGACAAGCCGCACCACCTGGCCGTCTCAGAGGCTTTCATCAGTTATCTGGTAATATTTGGCATGTCCGGCTTAAAAGCTAGCCAAAGCTAGCGCATATGGGCCCGCTGAGAGTTGAACTCAAACCGCCGGCTCCCGAAGCCGGAATTCTACCATTAAACTACGGGCCCCTTACCTGATATGGCATAGGCCAATATAAAATCAGCCGTCAGCTATGGTTGTGCCTTTAAATCCTTTGCCGTCCAGCAGGTTTTCGAAGTTGCTAAGGTCGTTGCCGTTGGCCAGCATGACGGTCATGCCCAGTGCGGCAGCCTTCTGGGTGGCAAGCGGGTCGAACGGCAGGTTGCTGGACGGCTTCCATTCCTGGCCGACGATGGCCTGCAACTGCTGCCAGCTGGCTTTCTCCAGTTTTTTCGCATCGCGGTGCAGCTTGGGGTCCTTGTCATACAGGTAATCGGTATTGGTCAAGTTTATCACTTTCTTCGCGCCATATAGCGCGGCCCACGAAACCGCGCAGAAATCGGTGCTGAAGCCGGTTTTCCAGCCGGACGCGACCAGCACGTTGTCAAAATCGAGCTTGCGCGGCGCGCTTTCAACCTCCGGATGCGCAATCCCGCTGAAGCAGGCCAGCACCAAGCTGGCGTTGAGCTTGGTGGCCAAGATGCCCATGGCATCCTTTTCCTGGTCGGGCACGTTGCCCAAGCTGTCGGCCGCTGCCACATAGTCGCGGGAAGTTTTCCCGGCGCCAGTCACGATGATAAAGCGCGTAGCTTTTGCATGCTCCGTTATGATCGAGGTGAAGCGCCGCAGGAAAGCGACGTCTATCTTGTCTGGGACGATTAAGCTGCCGCCCAGGCTAATCACCAGCAGCGCTTTAGTAGCGTGCATGTTCCAGCTTCCGCTTCCCGCTTTTTATGGTGCCGGCTACGCCCACGGTTTGGAACGCCACTTTGCTGTCGCCGATCTGGTGGACTAGCGCTAGGCCCATGGAAACAGCATCAGCATGCTGATGCCCGCACCGGATGAAACCAGTATGGCTTTTCGGGTTCCACAAGTTCTGGATCAAGCGGACATCAGCCACGGCCATCTCTTTCTGGCCCAGCCACTCCTCCAGCGAGCCATAAACGGCGTTGCGCACGTTGGCGTAGCTTAGTTCGTCTTCAGTGTGCAGCTTGAACACCACGTACCGTTTCTTGGCGCGCAGGCTCGGCATGCTCTTCAGTTTCATATCTGGTATTGGCAAGCGAGGCTAATAACTACTGCGGTTTTCTATCCGGCCGGCCAAATATCACCATGCGCATCGTCATCGCCCTGGGCGGGAATGCCTTGCTCAACCCGGCGCGCAAGAACAGTTATCCAGGCTATTTACAGACGGTACGAACCAGTTGCCAAGGGCTGGCCAACCTGGCCAAGAAACACGAGCTGATAATCACCCACGGCAACGGCCCGCAGGTGGGTGACATCATGCTGCAGCAGGAGAAGGCAAAGACCTTGCGGCTGCCGCTGGACGTCGACGTGGCGGAAACCCAGGGGCAGATAGGCTATTTGCTGCAGCAGGGCCTGCATAATGCCTGGCCGAAGGCCAATGTTGTCTGCCTGCTGAACCAGGTCCTGGTGGATAAGAATGACAGCGCTTTCCGGCATCCGTCTAAGCCGGTGGGGCCGTTCTACACGCCGCGCCAGGCGCATGAGCTGAAGGGCCGCTACCATCTTAAGAAAATCGGCCAGCAATACCGGCGCGTGGTGCCATCGCCACAGCCCAAGGAAATAATCGAATTGGGCATCATCAGCAGTTTGGCAAAAAGCCATATTGTCATCGCTTGCGGTGGCGGCGGCATACCGGTGGTAAGGGAAAAAGGTATCGTGAAAGGTGTCGAGGCGGTAATCGACAAGGACTTGACCGCATGCCTATTGGCCAAGTCGCTGCATGCCGACCTGTTGCTCATCCTGACCGACACCGAGGGCGTGTACCTGAACTATGGGACGGCCAAGCAGAAACTGCTCCGGCAGCTGAAAGTTAGGGAAGCGCAGAGGCTGCTGCAGGCCGGCCAATTCCCAGACGGTTCCATGGGGCCGAAAGTAAGGGCAGCCATGGATTTTGCCGCTACCGGCAGGCAAGCCGTCATTGCCCACCTGACCGACCTGGCTAAAGCTGTTAACGGCAAGGCCGGCACTAGCATAAAATAGTTCTTTATTGGCGGCGGCAAATTATTCATCGATGCATATTCTTTCGGTTGCGGATTTGACCGCACGCCAAATCGAAAGGCTGCTCTCCCTTGCCGTTTGGCTGAAGCGCTACCCGCTCGGCACGCAGCTGAAGGGCAAGACCGTAGCGCTGGTTTTTGAAAAGCCATCCACCCGAACCAGGGTAAGCTTTGAGACCGGCATCGGCCAACTGCAAGGCCAAGCCTTATACATCGATGCCAGCACCACCCAACTGTCAAGAGGCGAGCCGATCAAGGACTTTGCCCGGGTCATGGACCGCTATGTGGACTGCATTGCCGCTCGGGTCTTTTCCCACAGCACCCTGGAAGAGATAGCCAAACACTCCGCCAAACCAGTCATCAACATGCTGTCCGACCTTGAGCACCCGTGCCAAACCTTGGCCGACCTGCTCACGATTAAAGAGAAGCTGGGCCGCTTCAAGGGTGTCAAGGTCGCTTACATCGGGGACGGCAACAACGTCTGCAACTCACTCATGCTGGGTTGCGCGCTGGCCGGCATGGATATAGCGATATCCGACCCCCCGCATTACAAGCCCAACCAAGCGGTCTTGCGGAAGGCCAAACTGCTGGCCAGGAACAGCAACGCAAGCGTGACCATAACGGCCAGCCCGGAGCAGGCGGTAAAGGATGCCGACATCATCTACACCGACACCTGGATATCGATGGGCGAAGAGAAGGAGGAGCGAAAACGCCTGAAGGTGTTCCGCAAGGACCAGGTAAACGGCAAGCTGGCCAGGCATGCCAAGAAAAATTATCTGTTCATGCACCCCCTGCCGCGCCACCCGGGCCGGGAAGTGACCGACGACGTTTTCGAAAGCAAGCATTCCATCGTCTTCGACCAGGCGGAAAATCGGCTGCACGTGCAGAAGGCCTTGCTGGTGAAACTACTCGGACGGTGGTAATGAAGAAAAGCGACTGGCGGAAAATAGCAGGCTATTGCGGCCTGCTGGCCCCATCCATAGCAGTTGTTTCCATCGTGCTGGCCATCCTGGCCAGCCCAAACTTCAGCTTTGCCGGCAACGCGCTCAGCGACCTGGGAATAGAGCCGGGCATTGCCGCATTGCTGTTCAACTATGGCCTGATAGTCAGCGGCATGTTATTCCTGGCCTTTTCGTTCGGCCTGTTCGCGCGCCTGGCAGGCGCCGGCCGGCTGGGCGCTGCCGTTATGGCCTTGGCCTCGATAGCCCTAGCCGCGGTCGGCGCGTTTCCGGAAAACCTCGAACCGCTGCACTTCTACGCTTCCTTTTCCTACTTCCTGCTGTTTCCCTTAGCCACTTTGCTGGTGGCGACGGCCTTAAGCAGGGATGGCGAGAAGCGGCTGGCCTGGCGTGGATATGTCTCCGTCTTAATCGCCTTTGCCAGCATTTTATGGATTGCTCGTTCTGGCCACGGCATAGCGATACCGGAAATAGTCCATGCGCTTGCCATGTTCTGGCTGCCGTTTGTCCTGGGCCGCAGTATGGCAGGCAGGGAAAAGTTTACACCATCCCCAGCGCCATCCGGACGTCTTCGGACATCTTCTCCGGCGTCCAGGGCGGCTGGAAGGTGACATCGATCTTGACCTCTTTCGCGCCGGCCCGTTGCGCAGCCGCTTTCACGCCATCGACTATCTGCGGCCCGGCCGGGCAGGCCATGCTGGTAAGCGTCATGGTTATGTGCGCCTTGCCGGCCTTGATTTCGACTGCATAAATCAGGCCGAGTTCGACGACATTGAAGCCCATCTCCGGGTCAAGCACGTGCTTCAGCTCTGCCATGACCGTTTCTTTGGTGAGCATATGCAATGTTTGCCTGGCTACTTTAAACGCTAGTCCGAAACTTTCAGGCTCAGCGCCATGCCGTCCTCGATCGGAACCAGTAAGTGCCTGAGCCTTTTATCCGCCAAACACAAGCGGTTGTACTCCTTCAACTCCTTCCAGGAAGCGTTGTCCGCCACCAGCAGGCCGTTGGCCGGCAGCAAGCGGATGCAGTCTTCCAGCACGGCCGCATACTGTTCCTTGGCGATGTCCAGGAAGATGAAATCGTATGGCCCTTTCAACTTCTTGGTTTCTTTTATGGCATCAGCCTGCCGGAATTCTATGTTGTCCAAGCCGCTTTTTTTGAAATTGGCCTTGGCCTCCTCAGTCCATTCATTGCCGATGTCAATGGTCAGCACTTTCGCCTGCGGCGCGGTATGGGCGAGAATGATGGTGGAATAGCCGATGGCGGTGCCTAGTTCCAATATCTTTTTCGGCCTGGCTATGGATGCTAACATGCCAAGTAGCTTGCCTTTGACCGGGCCGCAAATGGGAACGTAACGGCCGCTGGACGCGCCGGCCTCCAGCTCTTCAAGCAGTTTTGCCACGCCCATGCTGTCTATTGTCGGCCCGGCTTTTATGCGGCCAGGCGGAAGAAGGCTTTTATATCATTGGGAACGATTATTGTTTAGGCGCGGGGATACCCAAGAACTCTTTCCCGTGGCTTACTGGCCAGCGGCCGGCAAGCGCTCATGGGATCGGGTTGGGAACGGTCTAAGGGGCCAGAGGATGGCTATGCTTAGGTGCGTGCCAGAAATGGCTATGCTCAGAAATGACCGTTGAGAAACCTGGTGGCTTAGTGCCTTCGTCGGTTCGAAGCGCAAGCGGCAATGGCGATTGCCCGGCGCGAACATCCGGCTCCCCGCACTTTTTGCCGTTATCCGAAGGTCGGTTTTTGGTGTAGGATTTGGATAACATTGTTATATAAAATGACTATAAAGTAGTAAAAGCTTTATAAA
>JACQOC010000117.1 GCA_016202785.1 Candidatus Aenigmatarchaeota archaeon | reverse complement strand
GCCGTCGCCATTGAAGTCCCAGTCGAACCTGGTGAGCGTGCCGTCCAGGTCATAGGAGGCGCTGGCGTCAAATACCGCCGGCAGCCCGATGGGCGGCTGCTGCGGTGTAACGCTGAAGATGGCAGTGGGCGGGAAATTGTTGTAGCCGGGGTTGTCGAACGTGACGTTGGCTTCCACCTCGATCCGGTTATTGCCCGCGGCCAGCACCACTTTGGCCTTTGCGGTATACCTCGCCACGCTCTGGTAGGCGTACGCAAAAGTTGTTTGCAGCCCGGAGAAATTTCGCACCTGGCTTTCATCGCCCGGATAAAATAATGTTTCCAACGCGGTCAGGTTGCCGATGCCGGTGGGCAGAGCCAGGCGGAATATTACTTCCAGGCTGCTGTTGGCATTCGGCTTGAACCGTGCGGTTTGCAGCGCCAGCTCCGGGTAAACGCCGACCGGCTTTTCCTCGGTTGCAGTGCCGCCTTTATTGTCCGCCACTTTCAGCCACGCCAGGTAAATGCCAGGCTGCTGATAGGCATGGGTTGCGGTTGGCCCGCTGGCCACGCCACTGTCGCCAAACTCCCATGCGTATGCGGTTATATTGCCGTCCTGATCCGACGAGCCGGACGCGGAAAATGATACGGTTTGCCCGGCCCTGGGTTTCAACGGGGAAAATGACAGTTTGGCGATTGGTTGCTGGTTGGTCTGGATCACTTCCATTTGGCGCGCCGCCTTCGCTGCCAGGCCGGAGCTGTCAGTTACGGTCAGAGAAACGTTATACCGACCAGCGTTGCGGTACATGTTTTGCACCCGCACGTAGCCGGCACCGCCGCCGATCCGGCTGCCCTCGCCGAAATCCCAATCATAGCGGGCTATGCTGCCATCGGGGTCGCTGCTTGCCGAGGCGTCAAACAACACGTTGCTGCCAGCCGCCGGTTGGGCGGGGGTAAAGGTGAAATTTGCGCTTGGCTGCTGGCCGGAGCTGCTGCGCTCCGTCACATTCACCGCCGCCGTGGCCGCTGCCGTATTGCTGCTGTTGTCAGTGACGGTAAGCTTGGCCGCATACGTGCCTTTCCTGGCAAACGCATGGCTGGCCGCCACGCCTGATGCGGTTGAACCGTCGCCGAAATCCCAGGAGTAGCTGGCAATGTGGCCGTCCGCATCCCTGGATTCGGTCGCGTCGAACACCACGTTGTCGTTTTCCTTCGGGCTGACCGGAAGGAACTTGAAGCGGGCTTCAGGCTTGCCCGGAATGTTGTCCTGCGCCGCCTTGACATCCAGCGGCTTGGCCACGTCGGCCGCGCTGTCGCGGTCGTCAACTACCGACAGCCTTATGGTGTAGACGCCGGCCTTGCCGTAGGCATGCGCCACCTTTTCTCCGGCGCCCTGCGCGCCGTCGCCGAAATCCCAAGAATAGGCCTGCAGCTCGCCGTCCGGATCGTAGCTGCTGCTGGCGTCGAAGGAAACGGTTTGGTTCACCAACGGCTGGCTGGGGCTGGCCTCGAACAGCGCTACCGGCCGCTTGTTTTCCGCAACTCCGCAGGCCTGCCCTTCCGGGTCGCAGGAATCGGTTCCAGCACCTTCCACTTTCCGGCAGCTGTTGCTGACGCATTCCAGATGGTATTCGGGTTTCTTTTGCGTGGTGACGGTATTTTCTGCCGACTGTACCCAATCCCATGGAAGCGCCACAATACATTTTGTCGTATAGCGCACCAGATGGGCGCCAGCCGCGCTAAAAGCGTATGTCACGGTACGCGTTTGGCCAAGCTGCGTGAGCGAATTGTCTTTGACTTCATACCACCGGTATTCGGGGTCTATTATGCAATCCCGCACACTGCCAGTAAACGTTATTTGTTGGCCGACCTGCGGGCTCTGCGGGGAATAGCTGAAGCTGGCCGCGGCCTGGACGAGCGGCATGCTGGCCAGCAGGGCAAGCAGGAGCGGCAGCGGACGCATCATTAATCTATGGTCGCGGGCAATTTTATAGTGAGAAGTTCGGCAAAATGCGCGCCAGCGGCGTCGCATGCGGCTTTGCGTTATTATTGGCGTGCCGAAATTAAATTATGGGATTTTTCGGCCCGCCTTCTTCCAAGCAACCGGCAGCAAACGACGACCAGAACACCTCCAGGGAGTATAAGCAGTTCAAGAAGGAGGAAAAATCAGCGCTGGAGGGGAAGGACTTCACGCACCGCTACGCGCGCCTATGCCGGGCCGCTTACAAGCTGTTCAAGCTCAACCCGCCGAACGGCTTTGCGGAAAAGCTGGACAAGGCCATCCTCATCTCCGACTTGGCGATCAGGCCGGCGCAAGTCTTTGCCTTGTTCATCGCCACCCTGATCGTTACGTTGCTGCTTGCTGCCATACCGATACTGATGACCGGGTCAATGACCCTGAAGCTGATGATACTGTCGCTGCCGCTGATAATTTCCTATTACACCCTTACCTACCCCATCTTTTTGGCCGACGTGACCAGGATCAGGGCCAGCGATGAGAGCGTCAAGGTGGTTTTGTACATGGCCATCTACCTGCGGCAGAATCCGGGCATCGAAGGGGCCATCGGCTTTGCGGCCCGGCATGCGACCGGCCCGTTTGGCGCCGACCTGAAGAAGATCATGTGGGACCTGCAGATCGGCAAATACCAGTCGATCGACGACGCTTTCACCAGCCGCGTGAAGAAGTGGGTGGAATGGGACAAGGACTTCATCGAGGCGTTCCAGCTGCTGATGGGCATAACTTCTGTGGTTTCCGAGGAAAAGCGCAAGAAGCTGTTGCAGGATGCGCTGGACCTGATACTGGAACGGACCTACCAGAAGATGAAGGATTACGGCCGGAACCTGCGCACCCCCACCCTGTTCATCCACACCCTGGGCATGACCATGCCGATTCTGGGCCTGGTGATGTTCCCGCTGGTAGCGATCTTCATGTCCGGCGACAAGCCCAGCCTGCCGTTCTTCATCGCCTTCGGCTATACCGTCGTGCTGCCGATAATACTGTTTTGGTACACGCGCCGCACCATCTCCAAACGGCCGGGCGCTTATTCTTACCCGGATATTAGCCGGCACCCGGAGCTGCCGCCGCCCGGCAAGATCATGTTCAAGGGCAAGGACGGCAAAAAGGTGCTGATCCCGGTGCGGCCGATCTCGCTTGCCATTTTCCTGCTGCTGGTGTTTCCCGGCCTGGCTTACATGCTGTCGCTGGCCAGCGATTGGGTAATATATACGGGCAATGGTTCCACTCCCGGCCTATGGAAGCAGCGCATACTGCTGGAATATAACGCCTTGCCGTGCGACGGACGGGGGATATGCGTCATCAACCCGGCCTTCACTGCGATACTGTTTTCCTTGTCCATCATCTGGGCGGTCGGCTTCTCCCTGGCGTTCCATTTGTACGCCAGCTCGTTCCAGCGCGTCAAGATCCGGAACGGCATCAAGCAGCTGGAGTCAGACTTCATTGTCGGGCTGAGCCGGCTGAGCGACGTGCTCAGCACCAACGTGCCGATCGAAACCGCCATGGAGGAGGTGGCCAGGAAGTACAAGATGTACGGCTACACCAAGTCGCCGATGTATGAGTTCTTCACCTCCGTGCTGCGCCGCTTGAAGCAGGTCGGCCAGACGCTGGACCAGGCGCTATTCGACAAGCAAACCGGGCTGATCAAGCTGTACCCGTCCAAGCTCATCAATGACACCTTGAAGGTGATCGCCTCCTCGTCGAAAAAAGGCCCGCTGATTGTGTCCTTGGTGACAAAAAGCATATCCGACTTCCTGTCCCGCACCCGGAGCGTGGAGGAGCTGATCAAAGACATTTTGGACGAGGTGGTGAGCAATGCCAAGCTCCAAGTGAGCTTCATCGCGCCGTTTGTCACCGGCATCGTGGCCGGCACGGCCGTGCTCATCGTGCAGCTGCTGTATGTCATCGGCAACGCGATCGACAAGATCAACAACGCGCTCAACATCGGCGGGAGCGGCGGCGTCAAGCTGGGAATAGAGGAGTTCATCAAGGGCCTAAACCTCGAGACCATGATGCCGCCGTCGGTGTTCCAGCTGGTAGTAGGCACCTACATGCTGGAAATCGTCATCCTGCTGGGCTTCTTCCTTAACGGCCTGGAGAACGGCTTCGACAACACCACCAGGAACTACACCATCGGCCGCTACCTGATAATCGCCACGGTGCTGTATTCCATCGTGGTGATAGTGTCCATCGCCATGTTCGCCGGAGTCATTTGCAAGGTAGCCAGCATCGGGGGCACCGGCTGCCTGCCCACCTGAACTATCCGGCCCCTCTTACCCTTACCTTCTTCTCGCCCAAATCGTAAGTGACGATAAGTATTTTTTCCATGCCGCTGGCCTGCCAGAGCAAGTTATCTTTGCCGCCGCACCGCTGCGAATAGTTCTGCAGGCCGGCGGGCGTCTGCACCTGCGCGTTCTCCAGCAGCCGGCAGCCGCCTTCCTGGTACAGTATGTCGGTCACGTCGCTCTCGGTGACGCCGGCCGGTTTCTCGATGATCAGCTCGTAGCAGTTGGAGTAGTTGCCGGCCTGCGGGCAGTAGGACGGCTTGTCTTGGTAGCAGGCTATGGAATAAGCAGCGATCTTGCGCGCGATGCCGGCCTTGTCTTCCGCCTTCACCACTTCGGACGGGAATATGCATTCGCCTTTGCAATAGGCCGGCAGGCTGGACGGGGCAAACGCCTTGCCGGCGAAGCAGAACGCGCCCTTGGCGACGTCCTGCATGGTCCCGCCGACCAGGAGCAGTAGCAGGGCCAGGCGATTGCGACCATGAACAGGCCGATGGTCTCCAGCTCCATGCCCCTCATATACTCTATTCTGGTCGACGGCTATAATATCCGGAAAGAAAAAGGCTATTTTATTGTGACTAGGCCTTCCAAGTAGGAGTACCTTACAACCACTGACGGCGCGCCTTTACCAGTTTCTACGCTCACCTTGTTGCGCAGGCCGGGCTGGAGGCTGGCGTTGATTTCGTCCGGGGTTGCGTCCAAAGTCCCCCTCAGCACATGGCAAAGATGGTCTGCCCGTTTCACTTCGCCCTGCGACCAGCAGGACTCGGC
>JACQOC010000121.1 GCA_016202785.1 Candidatus Aenigmatarchaeota archaeon | reverse complement strand
GGGCCGACCGGCGGCTGGACGGCTGGGGCAGCCCGGGTAGGCATAGTTTTGTCCGACGAGCTTACCGTCGGCAGCGAATGCGGCACGAGCGGCCCCAATTACTGCACTGAGAGCCGCTGCCCGGCTGGAAGACGGACTTTGGAGGCCGGCATCAAAGGTGCTAAAGACAATGATGTCAAGGTGTTCCCGCTGCGCGCCTACCCATGCGGGGTAATCCAATACCCTAACGACCCTGTGCCGCGTAACTTCTCCAGGCCAGGCAGCCCGGAATACTTCATCTGCAGCTGCGGCGAGGGCCTGCTGGTTGACTGGATGCAGGAGATGGCCGACCAGACCGGCGGCAGCCTGAACAAACTGTCCGATGCGACTAAGGTTTCCGACAGCATAAAGGACATTTTGTCCTCTATACCGCCCAGGACTGAAGACGACATTACGGCCGGGACCGATCTAAAGGTGCCCAGGGAGCAGCAGAAGCGGATATTCGCCTATGAGTTTTCCGTCCCTACGCCGCTGCCTGGCACCTACACCAAAGCCTATGTCTACAAGTGGACCTAGGCCGGACAGCCGACGCGGGCCGCGCTCTTGACCGCAAAGCTTATGCCCTGCAGGCTGCTGCTGCCGTTGAATGCGCTGTTCTTGCAGACGAAGCCCTTGCTGATGTCCAGCTGGATGAACTTGGATCCGGCCAGGGCCAGCAGCTTGTTGGCAACTGCCGGGTCGAACCACGCCCGGCCTAACACCTGTGCCGACATGTCTGAAACTATGAACAGCTTGCCGCCTCCGGCCAGGAAGCCTGCCACTTCGGCCAGCTCGCTGTCGTCCCATTCGGCGATGCCGGAGCAGCCGTATGCCGCCGGCGCCCGTTTCCGTTCTTGCTCGGCACAGAAGCCGGGCAGCATGATCCACAGCTGCTGGTAACTGGCCAATTCGGCCAGGGTTACCTTGCTATTGTGCTGCCTGGCGTCGCCGGCCGAGGCAAGGAAGGCGGCCAGCTCCGGGTTGCGCGCCTGCTCGAAGTTATTGGTCGACTCGGAAAGGAATAACACCCTTCCGCCGCCCAGGTTGCTGTGCACCTTGGTGAGAAGCGCCTTGAACGACTGGCCGTCAGCCGATGCTGCCAGCGTGCCGTTGGAGAAATAGGTGGTGTCGCCGAAAAATGCCAGCTTGGGCTGGGCGACCGGGTAGAAGATGGCCAGCGGATTGCCGTCGCAGGTGCCGGCTATCTCGATGCCGGCCAGCGTGTTGATGGTGCAGGTGTCGGCGGTCTTGGGCCGCCCCCGGGTGAGAGCATAGACGGCACCCTTATCCTTTTCGATATTAACCGTGAACCGGTACAGGGGTTGGCCGCCGGTGAGCTTGGACAGTGTCCTGGTCAGGTCTTCGCGCAGGGCCGGCGAGCCCATGTACGTCAGGTTGGCCGGGCATTCCAGCTGTTTGCAGGCCGGCCGGTCTTTGTCCAAAAACTTAAGGCAGACATAGTTGCCGGAGCTTTCTGCCCCGGCTGACACCAGGTCGCTTACCTTCAGCGGCGGGTCGGCATAGATGCCCGATGCGTAGATCGCGACCCCGATGTCCGGGATCACTAGCTGCTTGAAGTCGGCATTGCCTTGCCCGCCGTTGCACACCGTCGACATGCGGTTGGCGAGGTCCTCGAACTGGGCAATGACCGCATTCTCATCCTGGGTGCGGAACATGTTGGCCGCAAGCGTTAGCCCGAAGACCATTATGGCAATGCCGATCAGGATGCCGCCGATTATCCAGATCCAGCCGGAGACGTCACCCTTCATCATAGTCTTTTGCCGGGCGCGATAAAGTAGGCTGGCGCACCGCCAGGAAATAGGCGACCGTGGCCAACGCTATGAGCAGCAGGATGGCCGGCTCGTTGATCTCGGCAAAGCTGGCGGGGAAGGAGATGATTATGGCCAGGTCATCTTCGCCGGCCAGGCTGCCGGCAGCTGAAACCAGCGCGCTGTATTCGCCCGGGTCGGCAGACCAGATTTCTATGGCTATTTCCTTTTCCTCGCCGGGCCGCAGCAGCAGGCGCATGTTGCGGCCGTCCTCGCCGGCCAGGTTGCGGTCAGCAAAGCGCATGCCGCCATAGCCGGACAGCGCCAGGTCTATCTGGGAATCGTTGTTGCGCGTGTTGCGGACGGTTACGGTGGTGTAAGCGGAGCCGCCCAAGGTAAGAAACACGCGCTTGTCGGTAAGCGCAACGGTCTTGTTGGCCGCCGGCTTGGCCGCGCCGGCCTGGCAGGCGTCGCCTCTGGTGTTGTTGTCGCTATCCCTTTGGTCCGGGTTGGCGGTGAACGGGCAGTTGTCCATTTCATTCGGTATGCCGTCATTGTCGGAATCGATGAACTCGCGGTCGCGCGTCTGGTCATAACTGCTTGGGCTGGCCGGGTCGCGCCAGCAGCCATGGTCGTTGGCATCGGTCAGGCCGTCGTTGTCGTTGTCAACCCGGTCCTGGCATTGGGAAGTTGCTGCAGACTCGTCATCCCGGTCCGGGCTGTAACTGCCTGGGTTGCTGCGGTCGGCCCAGCAGCCGGGATCGTAGCGGTCGACCAAGCGGTCCTGATCGTTGTCGAGGCCGTCAGCGCACTGCTTGGCATGGTCGGCCTCGCTGTTGTCCGTCCCGGAAGAACAGCCGGGGTCCTGCTGGTCGGTCCGGCCGTCGTTATCATCGTCCAGGCCGTTCTGGCATTGCGCCGTGGCCCGGGATTCATTGTTCAGCGACTGGTTGTAGCTGGCCGGGTTGTTCACGTCGTTCCAGCAGCCCGGATCCCGGGCATCGGTCAGGTTGTCCGCGTCGTTGTCAACGCTGTCCAGGCATTGTGTGGCGCTGTCCGCTTCGGTGTAATCCTGCGCGGATGAGCAGCCTGGGTCGGCCAGATCGGTTTTGCTGTCGCTGTCGTCATCAATGCCGTTCTGGCACTGGGACGTGGCAGCTGACTCATTATCACCGGCCGCATTATAGGTGCTGCGGTCGGCCGGATTGCTCCAGCAGCCCGGGTCGTTGGCATCGGTCAACCCGTCGTTGTCGTTGTCGACCGCGTCCTGGCATTGGGCGGCGGTTTCGATGCTGCATTGGGCCGAGCAGCCGTCGCCGTTGGCGTTGTTGCCGTCGTCGCACTGCTCCCGGGTGAGGTTCAGTACGCCGTTGCCGCAAAATTCGACCGGCTGGCAGACGTCAGCCAGTATCCTGCTGAAAACGCTGTCCAAACTACCCGGCTGGCTGGCCGAGTAATAGCTGCCCCTAGTGCTGTTGGCCATTTGCCTGAGCAATGATTCGTTGACGCCAGCGGTGTCGAAGCCGATGGCCAGGATGAAAACGTTTTTGGCGGCGGCAAAGTCGGCTGCAGCAATGGCTGCCGACACGTCCTCCGGATCGGTGCTGCCGCCAGTCGTGACGTCCTCCTCATTAGCTACGGTCGGCGCGCCGTCCGAGAGGAAGACCATGAACTTCGGCACCCCATTTCGGTTCTGGCTGGCCAGCTTGCCGGCGCTGGCCCGTACCGACTGGTTATAATTGGTGGCGCCATCGGCTCCCAGGGCCGCAATTTTGGCCGTGATTGGAGTCGAACTGTCGGTCAGGTTGGCATCGTTGGTCACGTTTTCCGAGAAGCTGGTCAGGCCGAGGAAGTTTTCCAGCTCGTTGTCAGAGGCGTTCAGCAGCCGGCGCACAAACGACGTTGCGGCATCCTTGACCAGTTGCATCTTGCTGGCGTTTCCAACCGGATTGCGCATGCTGCCGCTGCGATCTATCACCAAATCGATGTCGGCCTTGCATACCCTTACCCTCTCTATGAAGCAGGTCGCGGAACAGCCGTCGCCCGATATGGCATTGCCGTCGTCGCACTCTTCGCCCTGCTCGACGGCGCCGTTGCCGCAATTGAGCGGGCAGGCCGGTTCCAGCACCACGTCAACCCGGAAATTGTCGAAGCGCATGCTGTTGCCTTCTGGGACCTCAAAATGGTGGCTGAGGAAGCCGAACGACAGCCCTGGCCCGGCACTGGACAGGTCGAAGCCTGCCGCCGTCAGGCTGGCGCGCGTTATGGTGTCAGCTGATTTCAGCCACACGTTCTTCCCGGACTGGGTGACCAAGCCGTCCTCATAGCGCTTGCTGCCCTGCTGCACGGTAAAGTCGACGTTGAGCTGCGGCCCGCCTGCCGGGTTTTCGAAGTATGAATCTATGCTGAGCCTGATTTCCTTGAGACGCGGCAACAGCGAGTCGTTAAGCTTGATTGGCAGGTAGATGTTGCGCGTGCCAGTTCGGTCCGGGCCGGTACCAACCTCGTCATGCCGGATCTGCCGGCAGGCACCGGGGTTGCCGCCGCTGGCTACCTGGCCGGTAACTATTGCCGGGTTTTCCGGGAACAGCTGGGTCCAGTTCCAGTCAGCATCGGCCATCTGGCTGTCGTTGATGAGGGCAATAACCTGCGTTTCATTGCAGCTGGCCTGGGCGCCTTGCAGCCGGAGCAAGGATAGGAAAAAACCGAGCAGGAACGCGAGCCCGCGTGACATGCTTACTAATTGGCCCTGGAGCTTAATCAATCACGCGTCATGACAGTTCGAGGTGCAGCTTGCCCTCGGAGAAACCGCTGCCGGTTACCCGGAAATCTTCCGGCTTCGTAATTATCTTGAAGTAGGCTTTGTCGCCGGCAAACGCCTTGACCTCGACCGAGCTTTGCAGGTCCTTTATCTCGATGTCTTCGCGGCTCTTCACTCCCGGTATTTCCATCTCCACCATCACCTTGTTGCCGGACATCGCTACCCTTGCCTTGGGTTCTTCGGTGGTGGCCGGCAGCTTCTGCCTTTGGTGCAGCGGCCGCGCGTCCCGTTCCTGCGGCAATCGGTGCATTGCCTCTTGGCCGCTGTGGTTGATGCCCATCTGCCGGGTCAGCTGCTCCCGTACCTTCTTCTCGTCCACGTCGCCGAACGTCCTTACTGACACCTGCGGCGGCTTGTTGCCGGACGAGACGATCTTGATGGAGAAGCCGCCGGCCTTGGCGTTTTTCGGCAACGGCGTAAGGTCGATGCTCTCGAAATCCTTCTCGAAGAAGCGGTTCATCTCGTCGAACTGCACCCGGAACTTGGAGAAGATGTCGTCGAACAGGCCCTTGCGCAGCCGGGCGCCGCAGCTCGGGCAGAAGTTCCAGCTGTTCCCCATCTGCGCGCCGCAATTCGGGCAGTCCATATGTTATTTTCCCCGCGGGCCGTATAAATATGCCGGCATGCTTATCTATAGGTTATCCTATATAAATATTTGCCTAGCTTCTTATCAGCACGCCGCCCAGGCCGTGCGCGGCATACTTGTGCAGCGTCTCGGAAATCGAGTTGAGGATGCCCTGCGCCTCGCTTACGTCCATTCTTATCTTCTCCGGCTCGATGATCTCGACCGACGATGGCGCATAGTTCATCACCAGCATCAGCAAGGTTTCGTAATTCGCGGTGAGCAGTTCCAGCTCGGCCACGTAGGAATAGCCTTCCGCCACCACCGGCAACGGCTTGGCAACCTTCTGAATGTCGCGGAACGAGCGGTTGAAGACGATAGTCTTGTCCTCCTTGG
This sequence comes from Candidatus Aenigmatarchaeota archaeon, assembly GCA_016202785.1. Taxonomy (GTDB): domain Archaea; phylum Aenigmatarchaeota; class Aenigmatarchaeia; order QMZP01; family QMZP01; genus JACQOC01. Next base: position 6,100 of record JACQOC010000121.1, on the reverse strand, counting down.
ACAGCTTCTCGACGTGCTCTTCCAGGGATGATTTTGCGGCCTGCTCCTGCGCTGCCAGCACCTCGATCATCATCCAGCTCCTGATCCAGCCTTCCTTGAGCTTCTTCTGCGCCTTTTCCTTGGTTTTGGTGTCGATTTCCGGCAGGGCCATAGTCAGATATGGGTATGGGGTATTAATAGGCTGATAGCCGGGCCTTGCCGCTAACCGAAAGGAATATATTGCTTGCCGCCCCATATTCGTTACCGATGGCTATGCACACGCTGGACAGCATCTCAAGGAAGCTCTGTAATTAGCCTGCCAGACTCCAGCCTCAGCATTCTCGGCTTTCTTTCCAAAGCACACCGTGCCACTTTCAGCCAGATCAGGGAATATACGCATTTGCCGTCCAGGACCTTGCGCTACGGCCTGCATTCACTGAAGGAAAAAGGCCTGGTGATCGAGAAATGGCACCTGGGCGACATGCGCCGCAAGAGTTTTGTGATTTCTTCACTCTGTGATTGACAAAAGTGGCAAGGAGGTGCAGAATGACATCAGTTGAAAGCCGGCTGGCGATGGCGAAAGGACTGCTTCCGGACGGCGTGGCCCTGGGCCCCGGGCCCGCGGACCATGTGGCGCGCATCTATGCGACGGAAGGGCCTGGATACCCGCGAACGGGGATAGGTTATATAAACGCGGCGGACGACCATCTCTATCTGGACATAAGAAACGCGCCTAGCGAGCACCAGACGCGCTTGCTGGCGGTAGCTGCCAGGTATGGAGGAAGGGCGACGACGCTGCTCTAAGCCATTAATATATACGGCCAAAATACTACTGAGCGCCCCAGTGGCTCAGTTTGGTAGAGCGGCTGCCTCGTATGTCTGAAGCGATGATGACGATTACGCTAGATGAGAGCATTCGATGACTTGGCTAAGGGAAAGCAGCAGGTCGTGGGTTCAACTCCCACCTGGGGCTCTAAATATCAAGAATATCAGCCAGGTCTTTTGTCTTCAGTGCCCTGATTCTATCTTGTCTGTCAAAATCCTTGTCTTCTGACCATATGACGGCTTCGCTGATTGATAATGCGGCTGCGATAAAAATGGTATCCTTTGGGTCTTGCTTTTCCATGATTTCTCTAGCTTCAGCGACTTTCAGCGCAATCCTTTCCTGTGGGATGATCACGATATATTTCAATAGTAACTGCAACAAGTTTTCAAAATCGTCATTGTTCAGCCCTGATTTCTCCAATACAAGGTTCTGATATTTCCTGATTTCGTGTAGGGACTCTTCTGGATAGTAAAACGTCCAGCCAGACTGGACCAATATTTTCCGTGTTATGGAGTCTTTTATGAGAGCAGAGATGAGGATATTGGTGTCCACGACAACTTTCATTTTAGTTTTTTAGCGGTCTCGCTATCCACTTTCTGCGCTATCTCTGCTGCCGCTTGCCGGGTAAGGCGGCTTTTGCCTACTATCCTATCCATCGCTTCCAGATCCTCTATCTTCTCTGCAATGGCTCTCCTGGCGACTTCACTCCATTTTATCTCGCTATGCGCCTTCATCTTCCTGCGAAGTTCTTTCGGTATGGCTAAGGTCACGTTAGGCATATATAGTCCAATGTGAATTATGTGAAAACACATATTTAAGTGTTAGCAATAAGTTCGATGCTGAACAACCTCAACTATCGGTGTTTTGCTCCTTTTTCCAATAACCGTGCAGCACGATAAGACCATAGGCCAGCTGCATCAGCCCGACCAGGAAAACCGGCACCAGCGCCATGCCAATTACACTAGAGTCGTTGGCCAAAACGCGTGACGCGGAAATAGCAAGATAGACGGCGCCCATAATGGCCAGCGCCAGGCCGGTTGCCGGCCCCTTAGTCAGGAAGTGTACGGCATACATTATGATTACCAGGAGCAGCAGCACAAAGACCGCAAGCACCGGGCCGGAGGCGATGATGATTTCTTCGATGGCGCCCATCGCTTGATTATTGGCTGTGCGGCATAAAATCAGCCTTTGGCCACCAGGCCTTTCAGCTCCGGATGCTTGGCCAGGAAGGTGGTGGCCAGGTAGGGGCAGGACGGCCTTATTTTGAGGCCTTCCCGTTTTGCGTATCCGAACGCTGCAATGCCGAGCTTTTCGGCTATGCCTTGGCCGCGGAAGGCTTCCGGAACGAACACTTCGTAAGCGTCCAGCACCTTGCCCGTTTGGGTGTAGGCCAGGAACGCAACCTCGGCACCGAAACTGATATAGAGTTTCCGCCCGGCCGGATCGTGCTTCACCCCTTGCTCATCCATGTATGGCCCTCAACACCTTTTCGGTGTCCGTCAAGTCCTTGAAGATGGCATCCGGCTTTGCCGCCTCTAACTCTGCATAGCTTTCCGGGCCGGTAGCAACCGCTATGGCCCTGATACCAATGGCTTTCCCAGCCGCTATGCCCCGGACGGAATCGTCGATGACGCACACGGCGCTTCTTTGCATACACTTTCCGGTCTGCTGTTGCACCCTTTCTATCGCCAGGTTTAAAACCCCGCCCCTATTGCCCGCCTCGTCGCCGAAAGCGTTGGCTATGAAATAGTTTTGCAGCCCGGCTTTCCCCAATATCGCCTCTGAGTTCTTCCGGGAGTTTCCTGAGATGACGGCAACCAGGCAGCCAGCCTTTTCCAGCCCGCGAAGAAGCCCCTTCACCCCAGGCAAGACCTTGACGCTGCCGTTGTCCAGCCCGCTTTCCATTAGCTGCCTGAAGGCGGCCGGTATCATGCCCGCCTTTGCGGCAATAACATGCTTATCGACGCCTTTCTGTTCGGCGATGAGCTTGACAATGTCGGTATATGGCATGCCAGAGAACGACTTGATGTCAAACAACGAGCCTTCAACGCCATAGATGGCCTTGAGCGCTTTCTTATACACTGCCACGTGCACCGCAAACAGGTCGGCCAGCGTGCCGTCGATGTCGAATATGGCAAGCGCCATAACTATTGCCTTTTTTTCATCCATTCCCTGGCCATCACAATCCGTTTCTTCGGTGCCGGATGGGAATGGAACAGGAACTCGTCTATTGCAGCAGGGTCATCTTCAGCCAGCGCCATGTCCGCCAGGCGCTTTTCAGTCGATATCTGTGCAATCGGCTTCCTGGACACTTCCAAGGCGAAATAATCAGCTTTGGCCTCCCGGAACCGGGAATAGGAATTGACCAAGGGCATGGCCACCATGCCGACCAACTCGAAGCACAGCAGCAAAAGCGGCAGGCCGGCGACGTCCAGGAATGATTTGATGCCGAACATGCCGACCGCAGCCTTCAGGGCCATGTCCGCCAGGTAAAAGGTCGCAAACGCCAGCGCTATTTCAATCAGCAGGAAGCGCCAAACATCTTTATTGACGTAATGGCCAAGCTCGTGCGCAACCACCGTCTCGATCTCGTCGGGCGTGAAGCTGTCCAGCAACGTATCGAACAGCACGATGCGCTTGGTCTTCCAGAAGCCGGCGAACATGGCATTGGCCTTCTTGGATTTTTCACTCTCCTTGGCCACGATGATGTTCTTTATGTTGCGGGCGCCAGCGCGCTTGACCATGTCCAGCAGGCGCTGCTTTTGCTCTTGGCCGCGGAACGGTTCGGTCTTGTAGAAGAACGGCAGGATCAGGACCGGGAACAGCGCGTCCATCGCCAGGTAGACCAGGAAGGAGAGCAGGCCGGCATATAACCACCAGGATGCGGTGCTGGCCATCAGGAAATACAGCCCGGCCATGACCGGGATGGCGAATAGGTAGTTGAGGAACGCGGCCTTTAAGAAATCGATTAGCCAGCCCTTGACGCCCTGGTTGGACAGGCCGTACTTGTGCTCATAGGTGAAGTCGGAATAGAAGGAAAGCGGCAACCTGGCCAGCAGGATGATGGTGATGATGGCGAAGATGAACAGCGCAATGTCAATGTGCCAGACGCCGGAAATTGCGGCCAGGTCGCGCAAGCTTGCGGATACGCCGCTGGCCAGCAGCAGGCCGAGCACAACCAGCATGATCAGCTTGTCCGCTATCCAGTGGTAGAGCTTGATTTTCGAATAAACCTTGGCCTTGCGCCTGGCCTCCGGGTCGTACTCATAAGGGAATTTTATGCGCTTGCCCTTGCCCATACACTATATTCCATGCCGCATAATATCTATAATAAGCCAGGGGGAAATTAACATGCGCGGGATTGTGGTGTAGCTTGGTTAGCATCGGAGCCTTGGGCCGGCACATGCCGCAGGCAAGCTCCAGACCCCGGTTCAAATCCGGGCAATCCCATCCCCCAAGCCCTTTCTTTTGCCAAACGAACGGGCTAGGGTTTGCCCCAAAGAAAAGCAGTTACGTGGCGTGGAAATGCAATGCTAAGCCGGCAGCAAAGCTTTAAAGTGCAGACGCCAACAACAGCATATGCCTGAGGACTGCATCTTCTGCAAAATACTGGACGGCTCCATACCGGCCAAACGCGTGTACGAGGACGACGCCACGATTGCGTTCCTGGACATCAACCCAAGGAATCCCGGCCATACGCTCGTGGTCTTGAAACGGCATGCTGAAGCGATAGCGGATATGCGCGTTGACGAGACCGGCCGGCTGTTCGAAGCGGTCAAGAAGGTCGCTGACGCGGCCAAGGAAGCGGCCAGAGCGGACGGCATCTCCATCTGCCAGAACAACGGCAAGGCGGCCGGCCAGGTGGTGGCGCACGTGCACGTGCATGTGATACCGCGCTTCAACAATGAGGGGCCGCCGTCCATGGAGTCGATATTGCAGGTGAAGAAGCTGGCCGACCAGGATTTGGGCCGGATAGCTGACGCGATTCGGGCCAGCATCGGCGTGGAATCCTACTCGCCCAGGGAGGAGATGCGCATGGCCAGGAAGGAGAAGCCGGAGAAGAAGGAAGAGAAAAAGCCGGCCAAGGAAGAGAAGGAAGACCTTGACGACGACTTCGAGGAATTTTCCGTGGACGACCTCTAGCGGCAATCTTTTAAGTAACGGAACGAATCTAGTGCATGAATGTCCCGCTGTTCGCCTGGGTCGTGATACTGTTTTTAGGCTTCATGCTCACCCATCTTGCCGCCCTGCAGGCGCCTGACTACATACTGCTCATCTGGCTGGTGCTGGTTATCGCGGGCTTTCTGGTCACGTTCCGGTATGCGCACCGCGAGCAGGGCGAGCGCAACATTTCCGTGGCCTGGGGCGCCGCAGTGCTGGCCGGCTTCCTGCTCACTGCCGCGCTGCTAGCGTTGAATGTTAACCCGGCCTACTTGATGGCGCTCTGGTTCCTGCTGATCGGCTCGGCGATGCTGGCCAACGGCATGGTTGAACAATATGCGCCAGCCATTTCTGCCGGCCTGTTCTGGGCCGTTTCCGCGGTGCTGGTCGCGCTGCTGCCGGAGCTGCAGGATGCGCAGTTCATCTATGCGGCCATCGCGTTCGGCGTGCCGATGGTGGCGATGGGCCTGCTGCTGAAGGACCACATATAAGGTAGTGCTGCATTCGCTGCCGCCAGCTACGGCTGCTTGGTGCAACCTGCACCGGCACTTAATCAGTTCCAATCGGGATCTCGCCTACTCTTACTAGCCTGGCAACGGCAGCGCTTCGTGCACTTCAATTTCGCAGCCAGCGGCCCAGGCTAAATGCGGATGGCCTTTAAGCATTGCTTTTGCCTTTTCCATGTTCTCGGCCTGCAAGATAGAATAACCGACGACGCTCCTCTTGCTCGGCGTGCTTCCCTGCGGAGTCAGCTTTTGGCCATTGGCCAAAGGAGTGCCTAAGTCTACTAGCCCGCTGCCGCATTTCTCGGCCCATTCCATCCACGGTTTCATCCCTTCTTGCATCTGCTCAGGCGTGGCATTTTCCATTTGTTTCGCGGCGCCTTCTGGCGCGTGGTAAATCACGATATATTTCTTCATATCAGTCACCTCCAAGCGGTTCAAAAATCTGATTTAGTTATGTCCTTACCCTTTTTATAAGCAAAGCTAGACGCAGATTCTTACTCGGCAGTTGGCTGCTGCGCAAGCTTCTTATAGCATGCCGGGCTGATTATAATCACTAGGCGCCGATAGTATAATGGTAGTACTTCAGCCTTCCACTCTTGCACTCATGCTTACAGAAGAAAGCTGATAG
>JACQOC010000108.1 GCA_016202785.1 Candidatus Aenigmatarchaeota archaeon | reverse complement strand
GCCTGGCCGAGAAGATCGGCGACCTGCGGCGCATGCTGCTTGATTCTGAGAAGGAGACCAAGGCCATGCAGCTGGAGTTCGAGAAGACCAAAGAGATTGTCAGCATGGTCGAGCCGGTGCGGCTAAGGAAAGACTTGGACGGCCTTGCCGCCCGGCTGCAGAAAAGCGACATGCGGCTGGAAACGCTGGAACAGCACCGGAAGAAGGACCGCGACGACGTGCAGAAGCTGCTCGCCGTCTTCGCCAAGGTCAGGGGCATCGAGACCATGGTGGAAGCGCTGCAGGACATCGACGCCAAACTGGAAAAGGCCGCGCGCAGCACGGCTGACGCTGAACGCTTCTCGGCCAAGGCGGAGAGCGCCTATTTCGAGTTCTCCAGGGGCATGTCCGAGATGAAGACCAAGCTCGACACGGTTTCGCGGCTCGACGAGATGGCCAAGGAGATGGTGAAAGAGATAGACAAGATCGGCTTGCTGGTCAAGGCCGGGCAGGGCGACGGCATGAAAGACAAGATTGCCAAACTGTTCTCGGGCAAGACCGGGCCGATGGAGAGCGCTTTCGGCGCTGTCCAGCAGGTTGCCAGCCTGGAACTGAAGGTCAGGAAGCTGGAGGAGGCAGGCATGCGCATGGCCGAGGAGCTGGAAGCGATGCACAAGGCGGCGGCCGCGCCAGGTGCGGCAGCGGACGCGGGCCGCTTGAAATCGGTCGAGAGCCAGCTGCAATCCTTGAAAACAGCTGCAGACGAGCTGGCCGGCATGGCCGGCCGCATCGACGGCATCAAAACAGCTATGGACGGCATGCGCGGCAAGCTGGAACGGCTGGACCGCATGGCAGCGCAGCCGGCCGGGACGCCGCCGGATGAGCGCGTTGCGCAGTTGTATGCGAAAGTCGAAGCGTTGCAGAAGCGCGGCCCAGTAGCAGCCGGTGCGGATTCGGCGGTTTCGACTGATTATGATTACTTGCGCGACTTGTATGCCAAGTTAAGCCGGGAAGTGGGCGGGCTGAACGGCCGGCTGGCGTCCGTCACAGAGCGCGTCGCGGCTATGAAAAAAGTGGAAGGCGCGGCCGCGTTGGTCCCGGTGCCGGATGCCGTGCTGGAAGCGGAGCGGAACATGGAACTTGGGGAGCTGTGGGAAAGGTTTTCCACATTGGTGGCAGAACTGGAAGCGGTCAAGAAGGCGCAGCGCGATTGGCAGCGGCAACCGGTTGTGCCAGTGGCAGAAACGGGAGGCAGGCAAATCGCGGCAATGGAAAAGGCGCTCGCCGGCATGCAGGAAGAGCTGGACAACGTCAGGAAGCTGGCTGAGCACGGCGACCTGTCCGTGACCGCCGACGTTTCGGAGGCGTTCAACGCCAAAGCCAAGGAGTTGGAACAACGGCTGCTGGCCAGGATAGAAGCGGCGCAGCCGCAGCCAGGAAAAGCGGGCAATGCGGAGCTCGAAGTGCTCAAGCAACAAATCACGGTTCTAGCCGGCACCATCCGCAACATGCAGCAGTCAAAGGCCGACCGCCTGGCGATAGAGGAACTGCAATCAAAGCTGGACCGCATTGGCGGGCAATACAAGGACCTGTCCCGGCTGATTGCGGAAATTTCCAGCTGATTTGTTGGGGAAAAAGCCTAGTGGCGCATCATTTCCAGTATGCGCTCCGGCTCGGAGTAATAGGCCTGCACCAGCTTGCCAAAATCGCGGTAGTCATAGACGCCTTTCTTGGCCGCCCATTCGAGCACGGCCTTGCGCCGGTACAGCTCTTCCCGGATCTGAGCCTCGGCCAGGCCGGCGCGGCGCGCAATGCGCTCCAGCACTACCGACTTGTCCTTTATCTCAAAGGAATCTTCCAACGGGTTCCATTCGAAGATGGTGCGGGTTACCGGCCGGTCGTTTTCCACCCCGGCAAACTCGATGAGCGCGTCGGTGCGCCGTACATCCTTGCCGCGCAACCGTGACATGGTCAGGAACAGGACAATGTCTATATTCTCCAGCAGCCGGGCCGGCAGGCTGATCGGCGGGGTAAGCAGGCGGTCCACCAGCTGGGTTGCAGTTGCGGCGTGCATGGTCGCCAGGCCGGCATGGCCGGTCGCCATCTGCTGGAACAGCACAAACGCTTCCTTGCCGCGCACCTCACCCAGGATGATGTAATCCGGCCGCTGCCGCAGGCTGGCCTTCAGTAGGTCGAATAGTGTCACTTCCCCGACCCGGCCCCGGACCGACAACGGCGACCTTGCCACATGCGGTATCCAGTGCTGCAGCGGCAGGCGCAATTCCGCAGTATCCTCGATGGACACCACCTTGAGGGTCGGTTTGATGAACAAGGAGAGGGCGTTCAGCAGGCTGGTTTTGCCGACCGCGGTTCCGCCAGAAACCAGCACGGAACGGCCATGCTCAACCGCCAGCCAGAGGTAGGCAAGCTGCAGGCTGTCCAGGGTCTTGAACGCCAGCATGTGGATCGGGGTAAGCGGCATCGCGCTGAATTTGCGGATGGTAAAATTGCTGCCGCGCCGTGCGATGTCCGAACCCAGCGTGGCTTGCACGCGGCTGCCGTCCGGCAGCATGCCGTCCAGCAACGGCTCAGCGACGGATACGGACTTATTGGCCATCTGCGCCAGCCGGTACACGAAATTGTCCAGCTCGTCGCGGCCGGCGAAGCTGATGTTTGTCTTAAGGGAGCCGAGCCGGGGGTCGCGGTGGTAGATGAATATTGGCAAGCCCATGCCGTCGCAGTTGATGTCCTCGATGTTCGGGTCGCGCATCAGCGTCTCGATCTTGCCGACGCCCAGCATGTCGCGCTCGATGTAATAAGTAATCGCTGAGCGCCGCGCTTCTTCCAGCTTCAGGCCCATCGCGTCAATGGCCTTGACTATTTCCCGGCGCAGCAATTCTGAAGCCTCAACCGTGCCGATCTTGGCGATATCCGTTTCCAGCCGCTCTTCTAGTTTCTTTTTCACCTCTTGCAGCAAAACCATGTCGCCGGCAGAAATCTGCGGCTCCAAGACCTGATAAACGATTGCCCGCAGCCCTTCGTTATAACTGATTTGCGCGTAGGCATAGACGAGGTCGCCCTTCTTCGGGTAGACCGGGATGAGCGGATAGGTGATCGGCGCCTCGAGGAAGGCGTCGGCGGAATTGGGCAGCGGCTTGCGCAGGTCCATGGCATCCGGCTTGATCGAGATGTCAAGGCCATTCACCCTGCCGGCCGGCGCGGCCTCGGCAGCAGCACCAGCAGGTCCTGCCGGTGGGCTTGCCGGGTAGCCGACCGGCACGTAAACCGTCTCGCGCTGTTGCATGCCGTATCCGCGCGAACCGATGCTGCGCAGGCCTTTTTTCAGCCTACGGAAAATCATGCGCGGATCGAGAACTTTTCCTTCTTCCATAACAAGCCGTTGCTGAGCGCAGCGCGGTCAGCTTATTGTAATTTGTTCTCCTTTTTTATAAATGGTTATCCGGCCGGCATTGCTGGCCGCCTTGCCGGACAGCCGCTGGCCTGGCCCAGCGCCGACAGCAACAGTGGCGGAATACTGGCTGGCGCTAAGCCTGGCACTCGCGCCGGAAAGTTCGATGGTATACAACTGGCCCGCTATCCTGGGCGGGACGCGCACGGTCACGCTAGCCACACCATCTTTCCTGGCCAGCATGCCGGCATGGGCGGCCACCAGGGTAGCAGTCTGGCGCATCCCATCCTCCAAAGCCACGCGCTCGAAGTGCTGCTGGTAGCCCGAAAACGTAATCGAAGCGAGGCCGAAAATCGCTATGCCTAGCGCGAATATCAGCACGGCCTCGAATACCATCTGCTGGCCTTTGCGGGGCGTGCGCAACCAAAGTTTGCCTGGCCGGCCGGCATGCATGCATTATATTGCCGGCGCGGATAAAATCCAACGCATCATGCCATCCGCACCGCCACGTTGGCCAGCCGCAGGCCGCCGCCGTTGAGCGCCTGGCCCGGCAGGTTTTGGGTGTCGGCAAACGACAATGATATTTTGGCCGTTGTTGTTTGCTTGCCTTCGGAGCGCAAAGCTATCATGCTGCCATCAGCGGAATCCGGGGACAGCAACTCCCGGTATTTTATCCGGATGCGCATGCTGCTCGGGTCGGCCGTGTCGGCGGTCACCGAAATGAGGGAGGGGTGCGATTTCCCCAGGATGCCGTTCTCAGCTTCCGCAGTTGCGGCCTCGCCGACATAGAAAAAGGCGCCGGGCTGCATGACCGGCTGGGACAGGCGGAATTCAAACACCAGGCTGTTCGGATCCTCGTCGTCAGCGCCCGCTACTGATAAGAAGCCGAAGGGGACGGCAACTTCATTTGCCGAACCGGTGTTAGCCGCCTGGATCACCGCCTCGTCCAGCTTGGTGGCGAACAGCACGGCCGAATCAAATGTCAGCCGGGAAGACTGCTTTTCGATCAGCGGCGCGCCCCAGAGGTAAGCGACAGCGGCTAGGGCAATGAATATCCCGGCTACCAGGATGGCGGAAATCGGCTCCACTTGTGCCTTCACAGAAAATGGCAGTTTCATGTAGCATGCTCAGCTGCAGCTCACCGATACCGGGGGCTGCCGCTGCCTGGTACCCAAAGTCACAGTATGGTAGCCGCGGCAGCCTTCGCCGTTGCAATCCCATCTTACGATCTTGCGCGGCGGGTCGGATTTGGTCAGCGGCGTGTCAAGGTTGATCAAAGGCACTTGCTCGGCATCGACTTCATGCACAATAAAGT
>JACQOC010000113.1 GCA_016202785.1 Candidatus Aenigmatarchaeota archaeon | reverse complement strand
CTCCACGCCGGCCGGCGCGGCCAACCTTTCCCAGCCGTGGGCGTTCCTCAATGTCACCGTAAGCGACAGCCGCACGATCAGCGCCTTCATCGACTTCAACCGGTCGCTGGTTGGGTATTGGCGCTTCCAGGAAGGCGACAGTGGCATGGCTAACGATACCTCTACTTGGGGCAACAACGGCACACTGACGGGCTTCGGCTGCATGGTTCTGGACTGCAACGCTTCTGCAGGTTGGACATCGGCCGGCCGCTTCGGGAAAGCGCTAACCTTTGACGGCAGCGCCAATTACGTCAACGCCGGCAACAGCAGCAGCCTAATGACTTCGCAAAACTTCACCATTGAGGCTTGGATAAAGATAGCTGAGTCTGGCGCAGCCAACGGCATAGCCAGCAAGAGCAACACATCAGCATCGTACGGCGAAGGGTGGTATCTGCTTGTCAACTCCAGCGCTGTGCTTGACTTCGGGATTTACAACGCCTCCTATGACTATCGGGGAGCAGTGACCACGGCGTCTTTGTCCAACAACACATGGCACCATGTCGTCGGCACTTACAACGGCTCATACTCGGCCGTATATGTGGACGGCAACTTGCAGGCGCGGCAAAACGTCGGCATTTTCCTGCCCTCCAGCCGCAACCTGACCATCGGCGGCTGGCAGCACGGCAGCGGCAATTATTTCAACGGCACGATAGATGAAGTGCGGCTATGGAACCGGACGTTATCCGCGGCGGAAATCAACACATCGTTCAATGCCGGCCGCTATCCAGCCTATCGGAATTTCACCGGCCTTGCGGACGGCGCTTATAATTATTATGCCTACGCGACCGACGATGCCGGCAACGCCAACCGCACCCCGGCGTCCGGCTTCCGGACATTTGCCATTGACACGGTAGTGCCGGGCGTCACGAATCCGCAGGCCAATATCAGCTCAGTGAATTTCACCCAAGGCATGAACATTAACGTTACCGTTACCGATGCCGGAACCGGGACACGATCGGTTAACGCCGGCGTGCAAACCAACAATGTTTCCATGGCGCTTACTACAGTTGCTGGTGTCTGGGCGATCAACACAACGCCGCAAGTGCTTGGTTGCGCATCGAATGCTACGACCTGCATCATCACCTTCAACGCGACCGATTTTGCTGGCAATAACAACGCCACAACACTGCTCAGCATCGCCACTAACGGTTCCAATTCAGTGCCGTCAGCCACTTTAACGTCCCCGGCCAACAACGCCAATACCTCGAACACCAGGCCCACATTCACATATGCCATAACTGACCCAGACTCTGGCCAGAACCTCTCTTCGGTTGTGTTTGTCCAGAATGGCTCCAGCGTGTTCGCGATCGGCTACAACGTCACTGCCAGCCCCGCGTCCAGTGTAGAGATTTCCAACCAATCCAATATGACGCTAGCCGATGGCAACTATACGTGGTGGGTGACTATCACTGACGGGACAGGTACCGCCAATTCGTCGTTGCGGGTCGTGATCGTCGACACCGTCATGCCAACCGTCACTAGCCAGCAGGTCAACGTCACTACGCCAGTGCGGAGCAACTTCGCGCTGCGCTTCAACGTGACCGTAATCGATGCGACTTCCGGCGTGTTCAACGTCACCTTGGGCACGCTGCCGGCGCAAGTGAAGATGATTGCTATAGGCAGCAACGTCTATGAGCTTAATGCTACACTTACCAGTTTGGGCTGCAGCGCTGGCACGGAAGCCAACTGCAGCCTGATCTTTAACGCCACGGACTTCGCGGGCAACAGCAACGCCAATGAAAAGATCAATGTCACAATCGACGACCTTGGACCCAATACCTTCACCTTTAATGGTTCGACTCCAGCCAACGGTTCCGCGTTCATTGGCAACAACCAGATGATAAACCTGAGCATAACCGATTTGTTCAGCAGCATCGATACCTGCCTGCTGGAGCTGGACAACAGCACGGCCGTCGTCAACTACAGCATGACCAAGAGCGGCAGCGGATTATCCGTTACCTGCGCCAACCTGTCGATAGCGACGAGCGATGATGTGACCTACAAGTATCGGGTCTGGGCCAATGACAGCCTCGGCAATCTAAACGTGAGCGTGCAGCGCCAGTTCACCGATTCCACGCTGCTAGCAACAGCAGCAAACATAAGCCTCAACGGCACTTTCGGCGACCGGATTTATTACCAGCGCGATTCCATCAACATCACCGCCTTCGCAGACACTGCGGGCCTGAACGTCAGCATCTGGGCTAACTTCTCCGGCAGCCTGCAGTTGCTGCAATCCGGGCCGACAAGGACGACCAATATCACCAACGCGGACCGCCTAGGCATCGGCCATTTCCTGGTGCGGGCCAACGTGACCGGCAACGCGACCCACGCTAACTCGTCGAGCGTGGACCGGCTGCTTATCGTTAAAAACCTGCTGGCCCTGGAAATTTTGCAGCCTACTGTCTCCCAGCCAAGACAGAATGCGCTTCCCGGCCAGGCGTTTAACGTGACGATCAATGTTACCTATCGGGACGCCGAGCTGGGAGAAAACGTGACATGGAACCTGACCGTCGGCGGCCAGGATTGCCTTAACATGTCGTTGTACGGCAGCTCGGCCAAGCTCTGGAATGTCACGTGCATTGCGCCGGCGATAGGTGAGCTGGCCATGCACAACATCACTGCCATCGGCACCTACACCACACAGTCCGTTGCCGCCAACGCCACTGCCGCCAATGCCGTTGCCTATGGCGATGCGACGCGTCCGACCATAAATAACATCACCAAGAGTAACGTGCAGCAGGGAAACAATGCGACGCTGGAAGCATACATAACGGACAACGGCAACGTGACTTTGGTCACCGCCAACATAACCTATCCCAACTCCAGCACGGTTTCTTACCAGCTCTCCAATATTTCGGCAAACCTGAGCGCCGGGACCTGGAGACTGACCCTGGCCAACCTGACGGCCATCGGCATTTATGATGCCAACATAACGGCCAACGACAGCAACGGCAATGTTGTCAGCAACGCCACATGGTTCAGCGTCTTCGCCAGCCAGCTCAACTTCAGCGGCATCGCCAAGGACGTTGACAACGCCACGGTCAATGTGAGCGTGGAGATATATTTGGCCGGCCGGCCGCACACCAGCAATTACCGCGTGGCCAACGCCAGCGACAGCAATGGCACTTACAATGCCTCGCTATTCTCAGGGAATTTTGACATAGACATGCGGCCGTTCAATCACCAGATCGAGCTGAAAAACGTGAGCGTAACTTCGGACGTGGTAAACGCCATGCGCTTCGACGCGCCGGGGGCCGGAAACGCTTCCATAAGCGGCACCAGGGCGGTCCAGGTCATCCTTGCGGTCAGCAGCACGCTAGCTCCGCAAAGCCTGAACCTGACGCTGAACTTCTCCAACACCAGCTATGCGGCCATCGCTTCCATAACCGTGTACAAATGCGCGAACTGGACATTCTCGAACCGCAGCTGTCCGGCCAACAACTGGACCGAGATAAACGCGACCCTGAACACATCGGCCAAGACCATAATGGCAGCCAACCGTTCGTCGTTCTCTGCATATGCCGCGGCGGAAAAGATAAGCTGCGGCGACAGCGTCTGCGACGCGACTGAAAGCTCTGCGACCTGCCCCGCTGATTGCGGCTCCAGCGGCGCCGGCGCTAGCGGTAGCGGCAGCGGGGGCGGCAGCTCTGTCACCACTGGCGGCGGAGGCGGGCAAACAAAAACTACATGCGGCAATGGCGTATGCGAGGCCAATGAAAGCGCCTGCCTGCTCGATTGCAGCGTGGGCATATCGGCAACGCCAACTGAAATGGCAGCAACACTTACGTCCGGAACCAGCAAAACATACCACTTGACGCTGAGCAATTTGCTTAACGCTTCCGTTCAGGTCACGCTGTCAGTCAGCGACGGCCTGAAGAAGGCGGTCAGGCTGAGCAGCTCTGCGGCAACCATCGGCCCGTTTTCATCCATATCTATCGGTGTTTACGTCGATCCCTCCGGGCTAGAGCCCGGCCTGCGCCAAGGTTACATCAGCGTCATGCGCAACGGCAAGGAAGAGCGGATCAGCCTTAGCCTGTTGCTATCGGCCGAAAGCAGGCAGCAGGATTATGTCAGCATTGCCGGCGTGCCAAGCGAAGCGGAAATAAACGGCTCCTTGAACATCAAGGTCAGCGCATACGGCACCGCTGATGAGGGGGGGACAGCAAAAGTATTGGTGCGCGTTTTGGATCAGGCGGGGCGCGCTGCCTATTCGGCCGAAAGCGCGCACAGCTTTGTCGCCGGCCGGCTGGATGCCGAAAGGAGCATCGACCTGCGCGGCCTGCCGAAGGGCAAATATACGGTGCTGGCCACGGTTGCGTATGGCAGCAAGGTAATTGAAGGGACGGCAAGCTTTGACATCTTCGATCCGGCCGAACGTTCACAGCTTGCGCTGGCCGCCTTGGCAATAGTTTTGTTGGCCATGCTTATTGTTGCTGGACGTGCTGCACTCTCTTATGCCAATCTCGGCAAGGCGAAAAAGCTGCTTGCTGTTTCGTTCCGGCAGGCCGGAATAGCCGCTGGCCGTGACCATGCCTCAGGCAAGGTGGTGTATATCAGCCAGAAACATTTGGCCCAAGGTATCGGGATTGCCGGCCCCGGCGCCCGGCAGTTTGCCTGCCGCCTAGTGGAACAGCTGGCCAACAGCAGGATGAAGACCGTTGTCTTCACCGCCAGCCCGGCCTGGCTGGCGCTGGCGCAGCGGCTGAACGAGGGCGGTTGCACGGCCAAAATAGTCGAGAACGGCGAAACTGGCGCAGACATGAGCCTGGTCCTGGCAACGGATGCGCACGCTATTTCCGCTAGCAAGGATGCCATCATAGTCCTGGATCGCGCTTCAATTGACGGCACCGGCCTGCTGGCTGGCCGTAAGGCCATCGTGGTCGCGCCTGACATAAGCTCTGCGGCCGGCATGCTCGCCAGCCGGAAACCGGTGCTGTTCTACATCGCTGGCAGCGGGCAAGAAAGCGACGTTGCCGGCGTGCTGAAGGAATGGCGGCAAAGCATGCGCGGCCTGCGGCCAGGAATGGCATTGATGAACGACACTAAAGAGAAGTCAGTGATCGCGCTGCATCTGGACGACCTGGACGCATATGCGGCCGCAAACACGGACCTGGAAAAATACCAGTCGTTGTCAGCCGAGTTGCGGGGGCTGGAGCAAGATATTGCCCTTCTCAAGCGGCATGCGGACATACCGGAACTGGAAAGCCTGGCCGGGCAGGCCAGGCAGAAATTGGCGGCGCTGGACTTCAAGCTAGCTACAATGTACCTGGACAGCGCTAAGGAAACCGCATCATATATGAAACGCCTGTACGGCAGCGATGGGAAATAAGCTGTAGGCAGCATATATTTACCCTCAGCGAATTATAAAACGGCGGAACATGCCGGATTGCACGATCTGCGGCGCACAGACAATGGAAAATTCTGGCCTTTGCCTGCCGTGCCATTCCAGGCTAAATGACCATGGCATGGGCCATGCGGACCTGGCGGTGGAGCGGCAGGCAGCCGCAGCGCTGCTGAAGAAAGCGGCGCAGGAGATGCGCATGGGCCGCGTTACCCATCATACTTACCTTGCGGTCACGCGCGTCGCGCGGAAGAAGCTGACAACGCTGGATGCGTCCCTGGAGGCGTCGGCCAACAACGTTGCCCTGGAAAAGATACGGCACATTGAAACCCGGATTGCCGGCCTGGAAAGCCGGCACCACAGCTCTCTGGACGAGTTTGGCACCATCCTAAAGCGGCTGGAGCGGCTGGAACATGCGGTTGAGGCGCACCGCCATGCCGCGTCAAGAAACGAAACCTTGCACCACACGCTTGCTGAAACTGCGCAGCGCCTGGAGCGCCTGGAGAAGACTTTGCACGCTCCCACGGCCCGGCCCAGCGATCTGGAAATTAGCGGGATGAAGGCAAAACTTGCGGTCTTGTCAGGGGCGGTAGAGCGCATGTGGAAGTTGCGCGAGGACGAGGAGCGGGCAAGGGCAAGCTTGTTCACTGACATAGAGGCGCTTGAACGCACCGCCGCCAGCCTGCACGGCCAGCCGGCGCGGCGGATGAGGAGCGGCACATGAAAAAGCATAGAGGCATGGCCAAGGGCGCCGGACTGCCGGACCAAAATGCCGGCAAAGCCCTTGGCACAGCCAAGCAGCGTTTGGTGCAGGAGGCCCTCCGCCAGGTGAAAAAGGAGCTTGTTCCCACCAACGCCAGCGGCTACCGCCAGCAGGCAGAGCAGGCCGAGGCGCATGTGGTTGTGGTCATGGAAGACGTCCATAAGCTGAAAGGCGCGGTATCATCTTTCATGGAACGGACCGCGGCCGTGGAGAAAAAGCTGTCCGGCATCGAAAGCCTGCTGCAGGCCCAGCAAACGGTGCATAAGAAGCACCACCACGCTTCCCAGCATCACCATGGGCATGGGATAGTGCACCACGAAATGCACGCCGACGGCCACGAACACCATGACATACGCCGCTTCACGGAAATGGCAACGCTGGTTTTTGACCGTACCGAAGCGCTGGAAAAGCGGCTGCATGCCATGGAGCGAACGTCACGGCCGGAGCACGCGAAAACCGATGACGAGTTCCGGCGCCTGCTGCATTCCTACCTGACCAGGTTGGATGCGCAGCAAACGGCGTTGGCCAAGTTCAGCGCGAAACTTGATGCGGCCATGGCCAGAGTGGTTGATTGTGAGCAAAAAGCATCTGCAGCCAATGCTGCATTGGAAAAAATTAAGGCGGAGCAACACGCGAGCGTGGCCACGCATGCCGGCCATGCCCAGCAAGATGACATCGAGCGGCTCAAGCGGCTGGTGGTTGGCATGGAGCGCAGCAAGGTCGATTACCGGGAAATGGAGGAGCTGAAGCGGTCAATTGAGGACGTCTCCAGAAAGAATAAGCAGCTGTTGGACCTCCTGATCGCCAAGCTGGGGTAGCATGATATTCAGACGGAAGCGGGAGCAAGCGGCGCAGAAGCCTGCTGCCAGCCAGGCCACGGCAATTTCCGACGAGCGGCAGGAAACCTTGGGCCGGATGGTGGCCTTGCTGGACCGCGAATTCATCACCGGCAGCCTGGACCGCAAGAGCTACCTGGAGATGCGGCGCAGCTGCGAGCAGGAGCTGGAGCGCTCTGGCAGCTGCCCGAGCTGCCGCGCCCCGAACGAAATGGAGGCCGATTTCTGCATCTTTTGCGGCTCGGCGCTGGGCTAGACCGCCAAAGGTAAACCATGCTGTGCGAAAACTGCCATGCCGACAACCTGAAAAACGCGCTCTATTGCAAGTCCTGCGGAACGGAAATGGCGAAAGGCCAGAAGCCAGCTGACGCAAGCAACCAGGACATCACGGCGGTAAAGGCTCTTCTTGACCTCAAATCGCGGCAACTGAAGGACCTGGGTGATGAAGTCGCCGAGCTGAAGAATTCTGTCGCCGGCCTTGCGGATCGGTTCGGCTTTGCTGAAAAGGAGCTGGGAACGCTTACCGGCACGCTCGAGACGACTGCCAAAGAGTCTGAGGGCCGAGCCCTGAAAGCTGCTGAGATGAAGGTGGCAAGCATCCGGGAGCGGATGCAGAAGCTAGAAAAGTCGGTCGATTCAGTCGGCCCGCGCTCTAGGGAAATCATGTCGCGGCTGTTCCTCCAATTCGAAAAAGAGTTCAAGAACGAGACGGAAGCGCTGCGCAAGGAGAATGGCCAAAAGCTGGCCGCTGCCGTAGGCGCGGCGCAGAACAGGATCGAGCAAGCGGCCGGCAAGCTGGAACAAGCGGCGCAGAAAAGCGT
>JACQOC010000112.1 GCA_016202785.1 Candidatus Aenigmatarchaeota archaeon | reverse complement strand
TTTAAAAAGCAATGCCGCACTATACTACTAATATTTCATATATATAACGCCGGAGCGAATAATCTAGGAGAGCTATGCGCCAGGAATGGTCCAGCAACTGGGTGAGAAGCGTGCAGCCGCGCAAGCAGCGCAAGTACCGGTACAATGCGCCGCAGCACGTGCGCAAGGCCTTCTTGTCGGTCCATCTCAGCAAAGAGCTGCGGGCCAAATACGGGATTAGGAGCCTGGTGGCCAGGAAAGACGACTCAGTTGAGGTCATGCGCGGCACCAGCAAGGGCCTGCGCGGAAAAATCGCCAGGGTGGATACAAAGAACAGCGCGGTTTATATCGAGGGCATCGCGGTTAAGAAAGTTTCTGGCACGGAGGCCATGAAACCGATAAAGGCCAGCAACGTCAGGCTTATTGACTTATACCTAGAGGACAAGCAGCGGGCCGCCAAGCTCAACCGCCTTGCGGTCGCAGCCAACAAGGCCAAGGCGGCCGCAACCGTTGGAGACAAAAAATGAAGCACCTGAAACGGCTGTCGGCCCCGAAGTTCTGGAAGCTGCCGACCAAGACCAAGGTGTTTGCGGCCGTGCCGAAGCCCGGGCCGCACCCGAAGAATAGGTCCATGACCCTGCTTACCGCGTTAAGGGACGTATTGGGCCTGGCCGAGACCGCCCGGGAGGCAAGGTCGGCCATCACGGCCGGCAAGGTCCTGGTCGACGGCAAACCGCGTAAGGACCTGCATTTCCCGGTCGGCCTGTTCGATTCCTTATCCATGCCGGAAATCGGCTCCCATTACCGCATGGTGCCAAGCAAGGACGGCCTGGAGTTGCAGGCCATCGATGCGTCCAGCGCGGCCAGCAAGCTGTGCGTGATCCGGAGCAAGACCGTGCTGCCGAAAGGCGGTGTGCAGCTAGGCCTGCATGACGGCCGCACGCTGCTGGCCAAGGAAGCCAAATACAAAGTGGGGGACAGCCTGCTGCTGCAGGTGCCGGCGCAGAAAATCGTCAAGCACTATCCGTTCGCGGAAAATGAAACCGCTTTCGTCATCGACGGCCGCAATGCCGGCCGCATCGGCACCATCAGCTCGATAAAGAAACGGACGACCATGCTGGAACGGGGCACGATCGTGCTGGCGGCAGACGGTGAAGACATAAAGACTGTCGCCCAGTACGTCGTTGCTGGCGAACCGACGGACCTCGGCCTGGCAATGGCTGCGGCCGGCGCCAAGAAGAAGGCCGTGCGCAAGAAGAAGGAGCCGGCATGAAAACCGCAGCCAATTCCATGCGCGCAATCCGGGTGGCCAAGCTGACGCTCAACATCGGCGCTGGCGAAGCCGGCGAGAAGCTGGACAAGGCCAAACTGGTCCTGGAAAGAATAGCCGGCGCCAAGCCGGTCACCACCAATGCGCATGAGCGGACCACGTTCGGCACGCCCAAGGGCAAGCCGATCGGAACCAAGGTAACTTTGCGCGGCGCCGCGGCCATGGCCGTCCTCAAGAAGCTGCTGGATGCGAAGGAGCGCAGGCTGAAGCCGGGCAATTTCGACAAGTACGGCAATTTCGCTTTCGGCATCGAAGAGTACATCAACATCCCGGGCATGAAATACGACCCCGACGTCGGCATCATGGGACTAGACGTAGCGGTCACGCTGGAGCGGCCAGGATACCGGGTAAAGCGGCGCAAGCTGCGGCCGGCCAAAGTCGGCAAGGCGCACCAGATCACCAAGGAAGATGCCATCGCCTTCGCCACCGGCCTGGGGGTAGTGGTGTCCCAGGAATAGGGATTGTTGCTTCTTGCTGGGCAAGGAAACTATGCTAGCGATCGGGGTGCAAAACGTCGCCTGGGAGAAGGCCAGCTTGTCAAGCTGGCTGGATTTCGCGCAAGAGAACAGCGCCAAATGGCTGGACATTGTTTTCGAGTACTACACTTCACCGCCCTTCCTGACCGCCAAAGCTGCGCGCCAGCTGCGCCGGCAGGCGGAAGAGAAAGGCATCAGCCTGTCCGGCCATCTACCATACCTGGCCAGCGCGGTCGATTTCAACCCGTACCGGCAGGCAGCGACGCGCAAGCTGATGCTGGAGTCGATACGATTCGCTTCCATATCCGGCATGGCCATGCTTACCGTCCATCCGCCCTACCCGGCCTGGCCGGAGACCATCGATTATGTGGCGCGCTTGCAGCGCGTCGCGCAGAAGGAGTATGCAACCTTGGCCCGAGCGGCAAAGCGTGCCGATGTCACGTTGGCCATCGAGAACGTCGAGCCGTTCAACACTGCTGACGATCTACGCGCATTTGTCGACGCCTTCGACCTGCAGGTAACGATGGACATCGGTCACTGGAACATATCCGGCAAGGGGCACTACAAAACGTTGTTGAAAGCATTTAAGGGTATTGTCGCAAATATGCATATCCATGACAACGACGGCCGCGGCGACCGCCACTGGCCGTTGGGCACTGGCAACATCGACTGGCGCGCGGTTTTCAGCACCGCCAAGCAGCATGGCTTTAAGGGTCCGGCCATAATCGAGAACATGTCTCGGCCGGATCTTGTGCAAAGCCTGGAGTTCCTGCGCCGGTCGGGCGTCATGGGCAGGATGAGAGCATGGGATTCACGTTCGAAAAAGTGAAGAAGCAGATCGAAGGCAAGCCGGTGAAGCTGAAACGCTTCCTGCGCTTCAGCACGCCTAGGGATCGGAAGTTTGGCCGCGGCAGCCGGGTTTGCCGCAACTGCGGCCGGCACGACGGCGTGATCCAGAAATATAAGCTGCTTTATTGCCGGCAGTGCTTCCGCGAATTTGCCGAGCGGCTGGGATGGACCAAGTATCACTGACCTTATGCGCCACAACACTTTGGCTGACGCGTTCAGCATGCTGAAGAATTTTGAGAAGATCGGCCGGCCGGAGTGCAGCGTCAAGGCCAGCAATCTGGTCAAGGATGTGCTGGAGGTCATGAAAAAACATGGCTACATCCAAGATGCCGAATACGTGGAAGACGGCAAAGGCGGCGTGTACCGCGTGAAACTCACCAAGCGCATCAACGACTGCAACGTCATCCTGCCGCATTTCGACGTACGGCTGTCCGACCTGGCCAAGTATGAGAAACGCTACCTGCCGGCTTTTAACATCGGCCTGCTGATCCTGACCACGTCCAAGGGCGTCATGGGCCACAACCAGGCGCGCCAGGAGGGCACCGGCGGGAGGCTGCTCGGCTACGTTTACTGATATGCCAGCCAAGAAAGCCAAGAAAATTGAGGCCGCACCGGCCGAGGAACAGGCGGCGGCCAAGAAGGCCAAAAAACCGGCCAAGGCCGGGACGGCCAAGCCGGGCGCCAAGATCAAGCGGGCCAAAAAGACCGGCAAGGTGAAGAAGTCTGACACCATTGACCTGACCGAAGACCTGGGCCAAAAAGGCGCCGTCCCGGAGAGCATAGCGCCGGACGAAGAGAGCCAGGAGGAAATGGCGGCGCGCAAGCTGGACGAGGCGGAAAAGGCGGCCAAGCTGTTGCAGCGCAAGATCAACGAAGCGGTCAAGGCCGGCAAGCTGGTGATCGGCACCAACCGCACCGTGGCTGGCCTGAAACACGACGCCTTGGGCGCAGTAATGTACGCCGCCAACTGCCCGGCCCTGCTGGTAAAGGATTTAAGCCACTATGTGTCAATATCAGAAGTCGAGATGACCAGGCTGGAGCACAACTCGGTCCGGCTGGGCGAAATCTGTGGGAAACCGTTCAACGTGCTGATGGTGGGAATAAGAAAATGACTGTGAAGCTTGACACTGACGCCATACGTACCATAGCTGCTTTCGTGAAGGTGACCGGCATCCAGCCCCGGGACTGCATGTCGACTGAAGACTGCATCTATTTCCTGGTCGACCCGGACAAGATGACGCTGGCCATCGGCAAGAGCGGCTCGACAGTAAGCCGGCTGCGCAAGATCTTCCACAAGAATGTCAAGCTGTTCGGCTACCATGACAACGCGCTGGACATGATCAAGGGCATGATACCCGGCACTTTGGAAATCAAGCTGGAGAACGGTTATGCCATGGTGTCGGTTCCGTTGGCCGACAAGTCCAGAGTGATAGGCAGGCGCGGCAGCAACATAAAGGCGATCAAGGCCATACTCAAGCGCCACTTCAACGTCGAGGATGTGAAACTGCGGGCATAGATATATTTGCCCGCGCCCAATAGAGGTAAGCATGGACATAACCATAATCTCCAAGAAGGCGGACCGGCTGGAGTTCCTGCTGGAAGGCACGACGCCCGCGTTTGCCAACGCCATGCGCCGCATCATGGTGGCCGAAATACCGGTGCTGTCGGTCGATGAGGTCGATTTCCATGACAACACCTCGGCATTATATGATGAGGTGCTGGCGCAGCGGCTCGGCCTGATACCGATCGTTTTTGACCCGAAAGACTTCAACTTGACCAGCGAATGCAGTTGCAAGGGCAAGGGCTGCAGCAACTGCGAAGCCGTGTTCATCATCGAGAAGAAGGGGCCGTGCACGGTCTATTCCGGCGACATGAAAGCGGCCAACAAGGGCACCAAACCGACGGATCCGCGCTTCCCGATCGTCCAGCTGCTGGAGAAACAGGCGCTCAAGCTGGAAGCTAAGGCCAGGCTCGGCCTGGGGGTAAGGCATGCCAAGCACCAGGCGGCCATAGCCAGCTACCAATACTACCCGGTGGTGCGCAAGGCCAAGGACGGCGAAAAGTATGAGCGCTGCCCAGACGGATTGCTCAATACCAAAGGCGCCAAGCCGGCCATTGCTGACGTGACCAAGGCAGATTTGGAAGGCGGCAAATGCATGGCCGACGGCTATGTGGTTGAGATGGACGGCAGCAAGTTCCAGTTTAGGGTAGAAACGGTTTCCGGCCTGGCCCCGGAGGACATCGTCACGCTGGCCGCCAAGGTTCTGGAAGCAAGGGCGGACGAGTTCGCCAAGCAGGCGAAGGCGCTGTAGCCGTTTTTCTGGCTGTCATTGACGGCAGCGCACCTTGCCGGCACGCATTTAAGCAACTTCCGCCAAAACTCTTTATGGACCGCCAGCACGGCAGGCAGGAACGCGTCGATTTCCACACCAGCCCGAAATACCTTGCCGCCTGGATTCTAGGCGCGCTGTTCATGATGGCCGGCACCTGGGTGATCCAGAACCTGCAACTCAACATCGGGGTCACCATCGAGAACTACGTGCTGGCGCTCCTGGTCGCGTTCGTCTTCTTCCTGGCCGGCGGTTTGCTGTGGATTGCCGTGGCTGTGGCTACCCGGCTGCACTTGTAAGGCCGCAGGCGGGCGTGTCAGAACTATTTAAATACCGCCCATTCATACTTGTACCATGGGCCAATTCTCAGCCCGCCACCTGAAGCGGAAGCGCAGGCGCTATCGACTTAGCTCGGACAAGAAGAAGCGCAAGCTGCTCAAGCTGTGGAAGTACGACCCGCTGAAGGGCGCGCCGCAAGCCACCGCCATTGTGCTGAAGAAGAAAGGCATCGAGCAGAAGCAGCCGCACTCCGGCATCATCAAGGCGGTTAGAGTGCAGCTGGTCAAGAACGGGATACAAATTACCGCCATGGTGCCCGGCACCAACGCGATAAAGTTCATCGACGAGCACGACACCATAACCGTCGAAGGCCTCGGCGGCTCGCAGGGCGGCGCGGTGGGCAGCATGTGGGGCGTCAAGCACCGCGTCTACAAGGTCAACGGCGTTGCCTTGTCTGAATTGCTCAGCGGCAAGAAGGAGAAACCGAAGGGCGCCTGAGACCGTTTTTGCCAACAGCTGCTGGCAGCTATTCTGGCGGAAAGCGGCTTCAGCCGGCGCGCTTGGTATATAAGCTACCTATACAATATTATTATTCAGTGGATCGATGGGCTGGCGCACTTTGATTGCTGTTTTCATGTCATTCTCCCTTCTCATGCCGATCTCCCAGGCGCTCAGCTATTCGGCTGCAACTGACAAGAGCCTTTATCCGATCAACAGCACGATAGCTTATACCGGCGTGTTCGACCAGGCCGTCACGGTGAATGTCACACTAGCGCTGCAAAGAAGCGGCAGCGTGTACAATTCGATGGTCGTGTCGGTCAACAATTCCATCAACTTCACGGCCAACATAACCGCCAACGTATCGGCTTCCGGCGACTACCTGATCAACGCTACTTTCACCTACAACGGCACGGCTTTCACGGCCAACCTGCTGACGAAAATATCCAGGGCATCGACCTTTGTCCTGAACACCGACAAAGCCGTCTACCAGCCGAATGAAATGATGTCGATAACGGTCAAGGCCGTTGACAGCAACGGCGCCGGCGTGACCGGCGAAAACATGACCATCAAGATGCACTACCAGTCGAATGACACCGAGATCACAAGCGCGTCCGGCCTGACCGATTCCGGTGGGGCCGGGGAGCTGTCGGTAAGAATGACCGCACCGGCTGCCTCCGGCACCTATCGGCTGGTGGCCAATGACTGGCTCGCCACCCGCATATTTGACGTTGCCGCATTCGACATGGTGACCTATACCGGCGACGCCAGCGGCAACATCAAGACCATTTATGGCGTAGACGATACCGCTTACATCTACGTCGACCTGTTCGGCGCCAACAAGACGCGCTACACCAACAGCGAGACTGTTACGATCACGGTCACTTACCCAAACGGCACGGCAAGCAGTGCCAGCCTGACGTATTCCGGCGCAAAAATCAACCGCAGCATCGCGCTGCCGCTGGTCGGCAACCATTCGGTACGGGTGCAGCCTGCCTCAATCACTAAGTCGATCTTGCTCGGCTTCGATGTCCAACCATACGAGCTGCGCACCACGCTGGAGAGCGCGGCGCGCGGCCCGGAGTCGCATTATTATCCGGGCGAGCAGATGCTGCTGTTCGTGAAGGTCTATAACGTGACCAGCGGCGAGCTGATTACCGCCACTAATTATACCTCCGGCTGGAGCCTTCGGCTGCTTGATTCCCAGTCGAACATAGTCGGCACCCTGGCCAATGAGTCTGTCCGGACGGATGCCAGCGCGTACCGGTTCAATTTCACCGCACCCAACATTACCGGTCTTTATTACTTGCGGATCGACCTGAACGGCACCGACCGGATCATCGATTTTGCGGTCAAGTCGAGCATAGCTGACTCCATGCCGGTGTCGGCGGAATATGCCTTCAAGAACGTGTTTGTCGGCAACAAGCAAACGGTCCGCATCCTCACCACGCTGGCCAACGCCTCAGGTGCAGTGAATGTGACCAATGTTACGGTGCTGGAAATTAAGAACATGCTGGGCGGCAACGTGAAGGCAAATCTGACCATCAATACCAGCCTGGTCACCTACAAGGGCAGCGTGGCCGGCCTGGCGGAATTTGCCGCGCCGCAGGACGCCGGCTGGTATTTCATCAAGACCATTGTCAATGACGGCATAGCCAGCGACACCTGGTTCCACATAAAGCTCTATTCCATCTGCTCCCAACTGTCCGGCTACCGCTGGTTCATCTCCTCCAACGACACCGCCACCCTTACGGTGAAGGTCACCGCAGCAAAGGATATCGGCTTCATGGACAGCATAGCGGGCAACTTGACGTCGTCTGGCAGCAGCAGCTTCAACAACATGTACGGCATGTATGACTGCTACGGCGGCGGCTACACCACGGTGTCCGGCTCGTCATCGCAGGGCAACGCTACCGCCAACATCCGCGTTTCCGTAACGAAGGTAACCAACACCGTCACGCTAGAGGACATGACCACGCAAATAGCATCATTGCCGTCCAACAACACCGACAGCAGCGGGCAGGCAGCCTTGTCCATCGCCAGCCCGTCCAACGGCTGGACCGTAGGCAGTTACCTGGTGGAGTTCACCATGCGCGACCAGGCCAACAGCACGGAAAAGGGCTGGGGCTGGTTCACGGTCAAGAACCTGTGGATCAACGTCTGGCCGAAGCAGAGCGCTGGCTATTGGAAGTGGTATTTTGCGCCCTCCGAGAATTTCACCTTCGAAGTCTACTCTTACAACTCAACCTCGACCTGGTACTACTACGGCCAAGGCCAGGGGACGGGCGACAGCTGCGGCCTGCTCGATCTCTACTATACCGGCGACGGGTCGGAGTGGTTCTGGCCGCCGCGCCCGGTGCCGCGCAGCAAATACACCTGGTCGTGCACCAACATCACTAACTCAACCGGCGGCCGCTTCAACCTAAACGTCACGCCAACTACCGCATTTGCGACCGGCAACTATATGGCCAAGGTGCGGGTCAATGCCAGCAGCCTTTTCGATATCGGGGAAGGTTGGTTCAGCGTCAAGGCCTACAACGTCTATATGCGCAGCGCGTCGAACAATTACTACGATTCCTGGTACAAGGGGGCGACGGAGAACGTCTCCTTTACGGTAGACATAGCTAACGCCAATTCCACCTATTACAGCTGCTACTGGTCGGCTTGCCCGGCCAGCGAACGCGCTGCTGGCGCGATCAACGTCACGCTGAAAAAAGTGACGCGTTATAACCAGTGGCAGCCGGGGGACTATGCACCGACCAAGTACCTTGGATCACTAAGCAATGGCAGCGCGGCCGCTACCGGATCTATCATTACCAACAATGGCACGGCCACCCTGACGATTGCGCCGAAAGCCGGGGCGGCCAACGACTCCTGGGAATCCGGCTATTACTCGGCGGTACTGCAGGTTTCCGGAAGCGCCGGCACGGAAACCGCGTCCGGCTGGTTTGAAATACGGTCATTTTTCGCCGACCTCACGCCGGTCAACGCCAACGGCACGCAGAAGTATGCCTACCGTTCCGATGAGAACATCACGGTCAACGTGAGCGCGGCCTCGAAGCCAAAGTGGATGTCGTCCTACAACGTCAACCTGACCTATTACAACGTGACTATCATCAGCGGCAAGCTCAGTTATTGGTCTTCCGACGGCTACCGCATGGTCACCGTGCCGGCCAATTTCACGCCGACGGCAGTAAATGGTACCGGGATTGTGACCGTCATACCCGGCCAGACGCTGGCCGGCGGCAACTGGTACAACCTGGAGCTTACGCTCAGGGATGCGAACGGCAACGAGCAGACCGGCTACACTTCCTTCGAAGTCAAGGACTTTTCCTTCGCCACCCAGACGCTGAACTGGAGGTGGGAGTTCAACACCACCGACACCATCCAGGTGCAGGCTTTGGTCTGCGACCCGAACAGCTACTGGTGCAATAGCCCGAACTCTTATACCGGCAGCCCGGTCAACATCAGCGTGCTAAACGTGTACCGCTCCGATAGCTGGCCGTACACCGCAGCTTCCGGATGGAGCGCCGATGCCGGGCAAGCAACATCCGGCAACAACGGCACGGTAGTGCTTAACATCAGCCAAGGTTCCAGCCTGCCGTCCGGCAGCTATAACGCCGAACTTAGCGCCCGGTATGCCGACGGTTCCGGTGCGATACAGAAGCGCAGTGTCTGGTTTTCCATTAAAGCATATACGCTCAACATCGTGCCGACCAAGTGGGAATTCAACATGCGCGAGAACATAACCCTCTCAGTGACTGCCGGCACCGCCCTCACCTTGAGCAGCGTAAGCCTATCCTGCGGCTACTGGCCGGACCAAAAAACGTTTACCTTGGGCAGCAACCTGGCGGCCAACACCACCAGCATAGCTGCCGGCACTACCCACATCAAGCTGTCGCCGTCCGGCACCAGCTGGGCGAACGGCTATTGCTATGGCTCGGTAGTTGTGACTGACGGCAGCAATTCGCAGTCCTTCTATGTAAATGTCAACATGAAGGCGTTCACTTTCAACACCTATTTGCGCAAGTACCAGTATGCTAAGACCGAGAACGTGACGGTGAACATCACCACCGATGTCGGCCAGCAGCTGAACATCGTCGGCATCAACGTTTCCAATTATGAAAACTGGCCGAACGTTACCACCTTGTCGCTGGACGGCGGCAGCATCAACGTTACTGCCACTTCCATCACCGGTAACGGCCTGGTTAACATCACTCCCACCTCCGGCCAGTGGCCCTTGTACGGGTATTATAGCGGCCAGATCGAGGCAAGCGATGCGGCCGACTCCGGCTCCCGCACCAGAGCCTGGATATCGTTCCAGGTCCCGGCCCCGCTTTACGCCTGGGGCTATGCGGTCGACCGCAACGGCAACTACATGAGCCTCAACACCAGTTCGCGCAACATCACCATGCGCGTCTCCACCCAGAAATACAACAGCACCTACGGCTATTACATCGCTGCGCCCAACGTCAGCGTCAACCTGCTGCGCATCGAATATGAAAGCTGCTCGTCCTACCCGTGTACCTACAGCACGGTCACCGGCTACACGGTGGTGAATGCCACCAGCGACAGCTCCGGCACCGCTTACCTCAACCTGACCCGGCCGGACAGCTGGTCATACGGCGGCCACCGCATGATCGCCACGCTTACCGATCCGTCTACTTCAACCACGGTCGACAACCAACGGTTTTGGTTTTGGGTGTACCAGACATGACGGCAACAAAGATTGCGGCAACAGTAGTGCTGGCGCTGCTGCTGACGCTCGGCAGCGTGCAAGCGGCGCTGAACGTGGAGGTGGAGCTGCCGACCAAATCCCTGACCGAGAACGAGCAGGTTTCGGTCAGCGTTACCGTTACCAACACCGGCTCTAGCACGGAAAGCAACGTGGTGGTGCAATTATCCGGTTCGCCGTCCCAGTGGTTCGGCCTGCCGCTGGTGCAGGACTGCAGCGTCATCATCAGCATAGCGAACGGTCAGTCCCAAATATCCACCTGCATCCTGCGGCCGACAACCGTCGGCTCTGACCTCAGCTTGGCCGCAACTGTGCAGTCATCAGGCGGCACTTCCGGATCCGGCAATACCGGCGGCATCACCGTCAACTCTCAGGCGAATTCGATAACTGCAGCAATAACCAGTACCTCCTCAGTCGGCCTGAGCACCAGCTTTGACGCCAGCCTGGCCGTGACCGCGCCAGCGTCGACCAGCGCTACCAACGTGCGGGCCACCATCAGCCTGGCCGGCTCGTGCAGCATCGATAATTCGTCCGTCCCTTCCAGCCAGACCCTGGGAACGGTGAACCAGGGAACGACCAAATCACCGCTGGACTGGCATTTGGCTTCATCGTCATCAGCTGGCACCTGCACCATAACGGTCAACGTGGTGTCTGATAATGCTGGCACGGTCAACCCGTCCAAAAGCGTCACGGTCGGCACTTCCTCAAGCAGCTCGAGCAGCAGCTCATCCGGCGGTTCATCTGGCGCTGCCGGCGGCGGGGGCGGCGGCGGAGGCAGCGATTCCAAGACCGTCAAGGAAAGCCAAAGGATTGCGGCGATTGCAGCTGGCGCGACCGCCAAGGTAGCATTTGCCAAGGCCGAGTTGAACCTGTATGAAATTGCCATCAGCGCCAAGAATGCCGCTAGCAACGTGCAAATAACGCTTAGCGAGGGCACACTGCCCGCAGGCTTAGTGCTACCCTTGGCCAGCGCGCAAGGCCTGGTGCTCAAGTATCTTAACGTCTCTTTGGCCAACATCACCGACAGTGACATTGCCCAGGCCAATATCGCTTTCAAGGTCGAGAAAGGCTGGCTGGACAACAACAGCCTTGACGCCAGTGCCGTCAGCCTGTACCGGCTGGAAAGCAATGCCTGGAGCAAGCTGGCCACGAACTTGGCCAAGGAAGACGCCAGCCATGCCTACTACACGGCTGTTTCACCCGGCCTGAGCCTGTTCGCCATCGCTGCGGAAAAGGCCAAACCACCCGCCGCTGAACCAGTTGCCGAGGAGCCGCAGCCAGCGGACGTTGGCGAACAGCAGCAAACGGCGCAGCCGGAAGGCATCAACTTTGGCCTGGTCGGCCTGGCGCTGCTGGTGGCCATCTTGTTGGTGGCAGCTTATGCCTTGCAGTCCAGGAAGAAATAGCTACCAGTCCAACGCCCCGGCCACCTTGTATTCGGTGACCCGGGTCTCGAAAAAGTTCTTCTCCTTGTTCAGGTCGACGGATTGCGACATCCAAGGGAACGGGTTTTCGCGCTCATAGACGCGCTTCAAGCCGATGCGCTCCAGCCTGCGGTCCGCGATATATTCCACGTATTCGCAGAACTGCGCGGCATTGATGCCCAGCAGGCCGCGCGGGCAAGCGTCATAGGCGTAGCGCTTCTCGAACTCGACCGCCTTCTTGATCAGCTCGGTCACGTTCTCCTTGAATTGCCCGGTCCAAACCTGTGGGTTTTCGGTGCGGATGGTGTTGATCAGGTCGCAGCCGAACGCCAGGTGCAGGCTCTCGTCGCGCATGATGTACTCG